>JBGPNR010000016.1:0-13886 GCA_041487635.1 Candidatus Udaeobacter sp.
CCTCTACCAACTGCTCACCGATCATCCGCCGTTTGCTGGCGGCACAACCTACGAGACTATCAAGTTACTCCTTGAGACCGAGCCGCGCGCGCCGCGTCTGTTAAATCCGAAAATAGATCGCGAACTTTCCACGATCTGCCTGAAGTGTCTGGAGAAAGACCCTAAGCGCCGTTATTCGTCCGCTCTCGCACTGGCTGAAGACCTTGAGCACTGGCTAAAGCACGAGCCAATCGGCGCCAAGCGAAGTGGATTTTTCACACATGCCCGCAAATGGGTGCGACGCAATCCAACGAGCGCGTTACTCGTAGCGTCCCTGATCGCTTTGGCAGTGGCCATGGGCTGGAATGTTTGGAAAAGCGAATTAGTCAGCGGTCCCGCGACGAGCGGCATCGCCGTGCTTCCCTTTGAAAATCTGAGCCACGATCCAGATAACGCCTATTTCGCAGAAGGTATCCAACAGGAAATCCTGACGCGGTTGGCTAGCATCGCGAGTTTAAAAGTCATTTCGCGCACCTCCACGCAGCAGTACCTGAGCAAAACCAGGAATCTCGATGAAATCGCGAAGCAGCTTGGCGTAGCGAACATTGTTGAGGGTAGCGTGCAAAAAGCGGCCGATCAGGTGCGGGTCAATGTGCAGTTGGTTAACGCGCAAACCGATTCCCACCTTTGGGCAGACACCTACGACCTGAAGTTGACTGACATCTTCAGCGTCGAGAGCGAGATTGCCAGACGAATCGCGGAGTCGTTACAGGCGAAACTCACCGGTCATGAGGAGCAAGTCATTGCTGCCAAACCGACAGATAATCCGGAGGCGTATGATGCCTACTTGCGCGGGCTGGCTTACTCACTGAAAGCTGCGAACACATCTACTAACTTACTTGGCGCACAGAAATATTTCAGAGAAGCGGTGCGGTTGGACCCAAAGTTCGCTCTTAGTTGGGCGCTGCTTTCACAAGTTGATGCGAGCGGTTACCGCACGCTGCTTCTTGAACCAACAGCCGCGCTTCGTGAAGAGGCGCGGCAGGCAGCCGAAACCGCCCTCACTCTTCAGCCCAACCTCGGCGAGGCCGTATGGGCCAAGGGCTATTATCACTACGCCTGCCTAAAGGACTACGACACCGCGGTGCGTTACTTTGAGGAAGCACGTCAGTTCCTTCCCAATAGCAGCCGAATTCCTGAGTCGTTGGCCTATCTCACACGCAGGCGAGGTCACTGGGACCGAAGCGAGTCGTATTTCAACGAAGCCGAGCGGCTCGATCCGCGCGATGCTAATCTACTCAGCCAGCACGCGTTTTCCTATATCATGCTTCGTCGTTTTCCCGAAGCACTGCGAAAGCTTGATCAGGTTCTCAATATCGAGCCGGACGATGTGGATACGCTCGCTTTTAAAGCGGCGGTCGCACAAGCCGAGGGCGACCTACCGCGGGTTGCAGCGCTACTCGCTCCGCTGCATCCGCCCGCCGAAGACACGGCCGCCCTGGAAATAGAAGTTTACCAGGCGATCCTGCAGCGCCGGCCTGCACCGGTCATTCCTCGGCTCAAGGAGATATTGGCCAAACCTGATCCAGCGTTGGGTTTCTTCAACGGCGAATTGCGCTTTTGGTTAGGCTGGGCCCAAGACATGGGAGACGACCATGCCGCCGCCCGGGAGAGTTGGCGGCAGGCACGCAGCGAACTGGAATCCTTTCTCAAAGAAGAGCCGGACAATTTTGGCCTGATTGGCGATCTCGCGCTGACCAATATGGCTCTCGGCGACAAAGCCGCCGCGGTAGCTCTGGCCGAACGCGCGATGGCCGCGAATCCGATCCAGAAAGACGCGATAACTGGTCCCGGTCCGATCGAGATCCTTGCCCGAGTGGCGGCGCGCGTCGGAGAGCCTGACCGCGCCATCGCTGCTTTACGGAAACTTCTGTCGTTACCTTATGAAGGCCCCTTCGCTAAAAGCGCACCACCCCTCACTCCTGCGCTGCTCCGGCTCGATCCCATGTTCGATCCGCTCCGGAACGATCCGCGTTTCCAAAAACTCTGCGAGGGACAGAAGCCATGAACGTCCGGAGCTTTTTCGCCGAGCTAAAGCAACGCAATGTTTACAAAGTCGGGATCGCCTACGCTCTCGTGGCTTGGTTGCTGATGCAGGTCGCTAGCCAGGTCTTTCCGTTTTTCGAAATTCCGAATTGGGCAGTGCGTCTGGTAGTGCTGTTGCTCATAGTTGGTTTTCCGGTGGCATTGCTCCTGGCGTGGGCGTTTGAGCTGACGCCGGAAGGTTTGAAGCGAACAGAGTCCGCTGACGATTCGCCAACAAGATCATCCGGTAATCGCGTATGGATTTACGTGATTATCGTAGCGGGCGCGCTTTCGATCGGTTTGTTTTTTGTGGGTCGCTACACAATTCTACGACAAGCTGGGACTCTCGGCTCGCCGGCGAAATCCATCGCAGTTCTGCCCTTTGAAAACCTCAGCCGCGACCCAGATAACGCGTATTTCGCGGACGGCGTGCAGGATGAAATTCTAACCAACCTGGCTCGGATCGCCGATCTGAAAGTGATTGGACGCACCTCAGTGATGCAATACAAGAGCGGCGTTGCGCGCGATCTTCGCGAGATCGGCCACCAGCTTGCGGTAGCAAACGTGTTGGAAGGAAGTGTGCAGCGTGCTGGCAATCGCGTGCGCGTCAATGCGCAGTTGGTCGATGCGCGCAGCCACCGCCAGTTATGGGGGCAGACCTATGACAGGGATCTTGCGGACATGTTCGCGATTCAAAGTGAGATCGCAACCTCGATTGCTGGCCAATTGCAGACCAGGCTTTCGGCAAGCGAAAAGAATGCGATTGAGCAAGCCCCAACGAACGACATCACCGCCTTCGAACTCTACACTCACGCGAAGAATCTTCTTCTGCCGGCGTTTGAGAGGAGTACCGGGAAAAACGACTTGCTGCAGGCAGTCGATCTACTGAATCAGGCTGTCTCGCGCGATCCATCATTTCTCCAAGCGTATTGTCAACTCGCTTCGGCTCACGACTACCTTTATGTTCTTGGCTTCGATCATACACCTGCGCGCCTAGCATCGGCAGAAGCGGCCATCCAAGCGGCGTTTCGTCTCCGACCGGACGCAGACGAAGTCCACCTTGCGCGTGCTGAGAATCTCTATCGTGGATACCACGATTATCGCGGAGCCCTGGCCGAACTGGAGGTTGCTCGCCAGACCTTGCCCAACGATGCGCGGGTATTCCAGCTGATGGGTTTCATCCAAAGACGGCAGGGGCACTGGGAAGAGGCCACACAAAATCTGGAGCGCACAGTTGAGCTGGATCCCCGCAGCACTGATACGTTGCAGCAGATGGCATGGCAATGCCTGTTTGTCCGCCGCTATGCTGAGGTAAAGCCACTGTTGAACCGTGTGTTGGCCATCGAGTCAAACCGTGTCGACACAGAAGTATTTCTCGCGTCCGTTGATTTTCATTGGAAAGCCGACATCAGGCCGTTCCATCAGATGATCGATTCAATTCGGACCACAAATCCCGTCGAACTGCCCGCTATCGCCGATGCCTGGCTTACCTGCGCGCTAGCGGAACGGGACCCCGGTGCAGCTGCTAATGCGATAACGGCAGTAGGCGAAAATGCTTTTGGTGATGATACGGTGCAGTTCAGTCGGACTTTCGTTGAAGGTCTCGTCGCCCGGATGATGCAAGATGAAGGCAAGGCCCGCTCCGCCTTCACTGCCGCACGGGCGGAGCAGGAGAAAATTGTTCAAGCTCAACCAGATTACGGCCCGCCATTGTGCGTGCTGGGTTTGATCGACGCCGCTCTTGGTCGGAAAGAAGAAGCCCTACGCGAAGGCCGCCGCGCAGTTGAGCTGCTTCCCGTGGAAAAAGATGCAATCAATGGCGTGCGCATGATCAAGTATCTGGCCATGATTGCTGCGTGGAGTGGCGACAAAAATCTCGCCTGCGAACAGTTTACCATTGCCCTGCGCTATCCAACCTCACCAAGCTATGGCGAATTGAAACTGCTGCCGTTTTGGGATCCGCTGCGCGGCGACCCGCGCTTTGAAAAAATCGTCGCCTCCCTTGCACCGAAGTAAGAGTATCCCCACAGATCCACCTACGCCAAAGCTTCGGCGTGACAGGTCGCACGGATACAGAAATAAGTCAGAAGGGAATGGCAGGGCGCGACTGCCCAGCGCGCCGTCGGGGGTTCTGTTCTGACAGAAGACCGCGAAGGAAACAAGGTCCCGATCTGACCTGCTTGCGGAAGACATTCGCTTCCTTCCTTTTGTCAAAAAGGCGATCCGTGACATCCGGGCAACCTGTCACGCCGAAGCCTTGGCATAGGTGGATCCGTGATTCGTGAGTCTTTCGCATTTTCCGCGTAACTGAGGTAAGCGAATTCTATTCGTGGTTGACGTTCGGTCCTCTATCTGTGGAATCCGCGCAACGCCTTCGACGAGCTGAAACGTCGGACAGCTTAACAAGGTGGCGATGCCTTAGGCGGTTGTTGGCTCGCCGCCCATTCTAGTCGCGACGCAAGTCTTCCCATTTTTTTCAGATTCCAAATCAGAAGTTGGCTGATAGTATTGCTCATCGCACTCGATTTCCGATTGCACTCATGACTCCCTGGACATTTAAGCTGACATCGAAAGGTTTGAAGCGAACAGAGTCCGCTGACGATTTGCCAGCAAGATCATTCGGTAATGGCGTATGGATTTACGCCATGATTGCAGGGGTCGCGTTTTCGATCAGTTTGTTTTTTGCGGGGCGCTACACAGCTCTACGACAAACCGGGACCCAAAGCTCTCCGGCGAAATCCATCGCAGTTCTGCCCTTCGAAAACCTCAGCCGCGACCCAGATAATGCGTATTTCGCGGACGGCGTGCAGGACGAAATTCTAACCAACTTGTCCCGGATCGCCGATCTAAAGGTGATCGGCCGCATCTCTGTGATGCAATACAAGAGCGGTATCGCGCGCGATCTCCGCGAGATCGGTCACCAACTCGGGGTGGCGAATGTGGTGGAAGGAAGTGTGCAGCGTTCCGGCAACCGCGTGCGTGTCAACGCACAGTTGGTGGATGCGCGCAGCCACCGGCAGCTATGGGGACAGACCTATGACCGCGATCTTGCGGACGTGTTCGCAATTCAGAGCGAGATCGCAAAGACCATAGCCAGCCACTTGCAAGCGAAGCTCTCGTCACGTGAAGAAAGCGCCATCAACCGTCCCCCGACAGGTAACATCACCGCTTTCGAACTCTACGCTCAAGCCAAAAACGTTCTGGCCATCAGGAACTCGAGAGAGAATTTACTGCAGGCTGCCAATCTGCTTAACCAGTCAGTCGCACATGATCCATCCTTCTTCCAAGCGTATTGCCAACTCGCACATACTCATGATCGCATTTACTTCCTCGGTTACGACCATACGCCTGCACGGCTGGCATTAGCTGAAGCGGCCATCGAGACAGCGTTTCGTCTTCGCCCGGATGCAGGTGAGGCGCACCTGGCGCGCGCGCAAAATCTTTATCGAGGTTACCTCGAATATGACGCCGCTTTGGCTGAATTGGAAGTTGCTGGTCAGACCCTGCCTAATAATGCCGGTGTTTTCGAGCTAAAAGGTTACATCCAGCGTCGCCAGGGCAAACAAGAAGAGGCCGTGCGCAGTCTGGAGCGCGCCATTGAGCTCGACCCGCGCAACATTTTCACGTTGCAGCAGATTGGGCTCAGTTACCATCATCTCCGGCGCTACGCCGAAGAAAAATCAGTATTGGACCGCGCATTGGCCATCGAGCCAAAGGATGTCGATACCAAAGTAGCGCGCGCGTTCGTGGAATTCCATTGGAAAGCCGATACCCGCCCGCTGCATCAAATGCTCGATTCAATTCGGGCCACAAATCCCGCCGCCACGCAAAGTATCGCCGATGGTTGGCTCATTTGCGCACTGGCTGAGCGCGACCCCGTCGCAGCAAAAAATGCGGCAATTGCTGCCGGGGCAAACCCTCCTTTCACTGATGAAGCTGTTAATTTCAGTCGCCCATTCGTAGAAGGCGTTGTCGCTCGCATGACGAAGGATGAAGATGAGGCGCGGTCGGCTTTCACAGCTGCGCGTGCCGAGCAGGAGAAGATTATCGAGGCTCAACCAAATTACGGTCCGCCGTTATGTGTGCTTGGTTTGATCGACGCCGCGCTTGGGCGGAAAGAAGAAGCTATGGGCGAAGGACGGCGCGCGGCCGCGCTTCTTCCCATGGAAAAAGATCCAATTAATGGTGTCGCTATGATCAAGTATTTGGCCATGATCGCCGCCTGGGTTGGCGACAACGATCTCGCCTGCGAACAGCTGGCGGTCGCCGTCCGCCCTCCAAGCAGGCTCACCTATGGCCAATTGAAACTGCTTCCCTTTTGGGATCCGCTGCGGGGCGACTCGCGCTTCGAAAAAATCGTCGCCTCGTTAGCGCCGAAATAGGCTTCACACGGATCGCACTGATAACAGGGATCAAGACATCATCCAGAACGGAGTACCAGAGCCGAGCCTTCTTCGCCTCCAGCAGTCTTCGCTGCAGCGGCCGAACCGCCCGGCCCGTCGAATCGGATTTCGTTTTCTAGCGAAACACAACGAACAAAGTTCCGAGCTGACCTGATCTGGGAAGACCTTCGATCCCTTCCCTTTGTTTTGAAGACCGATCCGTGACATCCGGGTGATCCGTGGTTCGCAAGTCTCCTGCATTTTCCGAGTAACCTCGCGCCGGATTTTACGCATTACCTGATTGAACAGCCAGAAATGAGTTCTCAAGACGAGAAATCAAAGAAGGCCAAATCAATGAAAGGAAAATAAATTATGAAAAATCAAAACATCGTATTCATAGCCATAGCGTTTGCGCTTGCGTTTGCGCTTGCGCCAGTCACCAAGGCGGCGACGGGCCCCGTGCGGTGGCCCCCTCCCCCAACGGGCTCTGAGGCTGTGGGATTCCCGGTGATCACTATTCATAGCACCGGGGATGTCAGCAGGGGAAAGACCGGTTCGTTCGTCCTGGGGATGGAGCCTGTGCTGATGTTCGGTGGAACTTACATAAACTTCTCGGTCAGCGGCACCGCTATCCCAGGAGTTGATTACGTTCCGCTCGTCTCCCCCGCTTACATTGGACAATCCGGCTACGGAGTAGTCTTGGTTCAAACCTTGCCCGACCGCAGAGGATCATCCTTCCATCAAGCGTACAGCGTGGTGATAACTCTGAATCCTGGCCCAGGATATGCAGTAGGCCAACCTAGCTCAGCTCAAATAATGATTAAGCCTTGATCTTGGGTTTCGACAGGCGGCAGGAACTGCGCGCTGCGCTGTCCCCGGAGAGCTTTCTGGGCGGCGCGGCGTCGCTACGTTGGTGCGTAGCTTTCTGGTTGCGGTGGCGTTCCCGTTTATCGCTGCAGGCCTGCACCGAAGTTTGGAGGTATTCAGCAACGATACCGGTGCGACCACGGTGTGCATCGGCGGTGCAACTCAGTAAGCATTAACTAACTTGCTGAATTACCGACTATGCGAGTAGACACCGCTCGCAATTAGCCGTCCCGCTCCGCTGGCGCGGCAGCGGTAGGCTGCGAGCCTCCTTCGCCGTAGCAGTCTTAGCTGCAGCAGCTGAACCGTCCGGCGGGTCGAATTGGTTTTCCCCTCTGACAGAACACAACGAAGGACACGAGGTATCCTTCTTTCGATCACAAAGCAAATCCGTGAGATCTGCGCCATCCGTGGTTTCTCCGCTTCAACTCCGAAAGCTTTCGCGAGCAGGCGCTTCAATTATTTAAGGACCTCAACGTGGCGAAGCTCGTTTTCCGCGTAACCTCGCGCCGGATTTTACGCACTACTTCAGTGACAGACCAAACCAACTAAAGAAAAACAAAACAGAGGAGCAACTATGAAAACAAAACTAACAGAAACTAGATTCAAATCTGCCATTGGGCGAGCCGGACAGTTATTCAGTAAGTTAGCCGGGTTGGGAGCAGTTATTCTGATCTGTTCCAGCGCGTCTGCACAGAACGTGTGCGTATCGGGAAGAGATGCCGGCGGTGGCGAGACCTTTAAATTCACCTGGGACGGAGGGCAAAGCATCTTCGCCTCTGGATTATATAAGCCTTCGGATCTTGCCTTTGATAGCGCAGGCAATCTGTTTTTTGTGGACTACGAGATCGTGGGCGATGGAGTCGGCGGCGAAGCCGCTATCTATAAAATTACGCCAAACGGAACGCTAACCATCTTTGCGTCCAGGTTGAGTTACCCTTCCGACCTGGTCGTGGACAAGGCAGGCAATCTGTTTGTGGCGGATTACGACAGCGGCATCATCTATAAATACAAACCGACCGGGTTGCGAGCCACCTTTGCCTCGGGGCTGTACCACCCTGGAGGCATGGCTTTCGACAGCGCGGGCAACCTGTTCGTGGCGGATAACAGCATCGGTAACATCTATCTAGGTAGCATCTATGAATACAAACCGAACGGATCGCGCGCTACCTTTGCCGTGTTGGATCCGTCCGATCGCCCAGCCGGCCTGGCCTTCGACAGCATGGGCAATCTGTTTATGGCGGATTTGGGCGGGAACATCTACAAATACGATCCGCCTGGAGTTCTCCGTCGGTATCCTCGAACGACCTTTGGCTCGGTGCCGGGCAGCGCAGAAAGTCTGGCCTTTGACGGCGCAGGCAATCTGCTTGTGGTAGATGCAGGCGGGCTGAACGGCACCGGCAGCGGCATCCCGAATGCCATTTACAAGTTCACTCAGCAGGCGACGCGAAGCATGTTTGCCTCCGCACAAACTCTGAACGAAACCTTTTCACATGTCACCTTGCAGCCAATGCCAGTGTCTTCTCAATGAATATCGCCTGAGGCGAAATGGGATGTGCAAGTCCAAAGCGTGAATCCGCAGCATGTGGCCGGGGTCACCGACCCCGGCTGCAGCTGCAACAGGGAATATGTTCCAGCAGCGAGCGCGCTTTAGTCGGAGTCGGTTAGGCGTAGGCCCCCAAATAAGCTTTCCGTCAGTTTCCCACCCCGGATAACAAAGGTTCACCAGGACAAAAGAAACCTTGGTTTCGGTTGTTACCTTCTGTTTGGAGCATCTTTACCCTGATCGGTGACATCCGCTGCCTGCCTGCCGTAGCCTGGGCGAAGGCGGGTGATCCGCGGGTCGCTGTTCGGTTTGTAGAAGGTGTCTTCTCGCAGCCGGCACGGCTGCCTCTACAACTTTCCGCGTAACCTCGCGCCGGATTTTACGCACTACATCAGTGAACGGCCAGAAATGAGTTCTCAATGACGAGAAATCAAAGAAAGCCAAAACAAGAAAGAAAAATATGAAAACAAAAATCATCAAGAACCTCCTTCTAAGCCTCGGCTTGGTGTTCGTGCTAGGGAGCGCGATCACTCAGGTGCGCGGCGACACGGAAATTCAGCCTCCTGGGCAACTCCTAGTCGCTACTATTCATAGCAGCGGCGATGTCCACCGGGGGAAAACCGGTTCATTCGTCGTGGACATGAGGCAGTCCACGTCCAGTGAGAAGGGTTATATCCCTTACTTCCCGTACGTAAACTTCTCTGTTAGCGGCACCGCAATCCCAGGGGTTGATTACATTGCGATTGTCTCCCCGGCCCAGGTCGGCCCCGACGGCTACGGAGTAATCCTGGTCAAAACCTTGCCTGACCCCAGAGGCCTCCAGCGATCATATGATGTCGTGGTGACCCTGGAAACTGGCTTAGGATATACACTAGGCGCACCCACATCAGCCAAAATGACCATCAAGCCTTGACTCCAAGTCTTTGTCAGGCGCCAGGAACGGCGCGCCGCGCTGTCCCGCGGAAGCTTTCGGGGCCGCGCGGCGTCGCTACGTTGGTGCGCGGCGTTCCTGTTCATCCTTTGCAGGCCTTCGCGCGCGCTACCCGCTCAAATCCTTAATCTGTCGTTTGCGGATTCCTGCCATCCGTGAATTTCGCTAGCAAGGCGGGAAACGACTGAGGCGTATTGGCGCGCCGAGTAAAGATTGCGCGTTTCCCAAGGATCATCCTTCAAGTTGTATAGTTCGTTTAAATCCTTGTCGCGCAGACAAAGCTTCCAGCCGTCTGGAGAAACAAGCGTCCGAGTAGACTCTTCGACCGCGCGCTTGATCATGCGCCGCCGGGCCAGTGATGTTCCCTTCTTTATTTTTGTCCGGTTTGGCGCCCATTCTAGAAAGACATTATCTGGCGTCATGGCTTCATCTTGAATCAACGGCAGCATACTTTTGCCGGCGCATTGAGGATGTCTGGGTTGGCCAAGCAGGTCGAGTAACGTTGGCACGAAATCGATATGACTCACTGGTTGCGAAATCATTTTACCGCGCGTCTGGTCCGGCAGCCGAATCAGCAACGGAACGCGCGCGGCTTCTTCGAACATTGTTTCTTTCCCGAAAAGGTGATGCGCGCCAAGGCTGTCGCCGTGGTCGCTCGTATGCACAACGATCGTGTGCTCGTTCAAGCCGAAGCGTTCCAAGCAGCCAAGAATGGCGCCGATGCTCTGATCCACTAGAGTGACAAGACCTAGATAGCGTTGTTTGATGCTTTGGTATTCCTCGGGCGTGATCCCGAAAAACAATTGAGTCGGCAATCGCTGGCGATCCAGGATCGCTTCCGCTTGCTGCCATTCGCGCATTAGCCGGTAGCGCAGTGGAATATCTTCACTCTCGGGAAGCGTGGCGGTTACATCGAGTGCCACTTCATCAAGTGGATGCTCGTTGTTGAGCGGTCCATTGTAGGGCGAGTGCGGTTCTACAAATGCCACCACCAGAATGAAAGGATCGCGCTGATGTTTTTCGATGAATTCGCAGGCGCGTTGCTCCAGAAATTTTGGCCGCGATAGATCGAGGGGCAGATTGCTGATGGCCAGTTCTGAGAATCGGCCGTTTTGTTTATCGGGCGTGATGCCCTTTGAGATTAGGAACTTTGTGTAGTCGCCGTGGTGTTCAGTCGAAATCCATTCGCGGAATCCGCGTCCGGCGGGACCTTCCTCGCCGAGATGCCACTTGCCCATGTATGCGGTCTCATAATCTCTGTCCTCCATCAGCTCGGGAAAAACGCGAAACCGCCGATCCAGTGGCACGCTGTTCCGTGCGCATCCGTTAATGTGCGGCCAGGTGCCTGTCATCAGCGAAGAGCGCGAAGGTGTGCACACCGGATGGGTGACGTAGGCCCGCTCGAAAACCACGGATTCAGAAGCAAGCTTGTTGAGATTGGGAGCGTGTACCTTGACGCCTCCGTAGCAAGCGAGCGTATCCGCTCTCTGCTGATCCGGCAGAAAAAGAATTAGGTTCGGCTTACGTTTCGCGGCCATGCTTTTTAGGTCACGCACTAAATCAGCGCTAATCAATGTCTGCAATCTGGGACTCTCCTCGCCTCTCCCTTCTCAAAGGTGAGGGTTCCCGTCTGACTAGGCCGACGTTTCCAGTCCCCTCACCTCAATCCTCTCCCCTTTTTTGAAGCGGAGAGGCGGATTTTGAGCGCATCGCATACGACAGGCACGATAAATCGACGTCGCCCAAATTTGTCGCAACACGTGCAATTCCGGTGTTTCATCACGATATGAAACGGCTTTTGATTTTGCAGGTATTCGGCGCGTTAATCGCTGCAATGGCGCACGGCGCAACAAACTTTGACCTGGCCGCTAAAGCGACAAATGAGCTCGCTGTCGATCTTCACCACCAGCTCGCGACGCGGGACGACAATCTTTGCGTCTCTCCGTACTCAATTGAAAGCGCTCTGGCCATGACGTTCGCCGGAGCCGATGGCGAGACGCGCACGGAGATGGCACGTGTTCTACATTTCGGAAACGACGCCGGTGTGCCCGCCTCGTTCGCCGCGCTCCAGCATTCGCTGGAAAGAATGAGCGCGAAGACGGCCGAACTGCTGAAGGAATCTAAGAAATTTGGTGGCCCGAGTGAATCGATCAAGTTGAACATCGCCAACAGGCTCTTTGCGCAAAAGGGCTATGCGTTTCGCGAAACTTACCTGTCATTGGTGAAACAAAATTTCGGTGGAGCATTTGAGCCTATCGATTTCGTTGCCAATGCTGCGGCAGCTACGCAGCGCATTAACAAATCGGTCGCGGACCAGACGCATGATCGGATTCGCGATCTGATTCCCGGTGGGGCGCTCGATAAAACAACGCGCCTCGTTCTGGCGAACGCGCTTTATCTAAAAGCCCCCTGGGCCAGTGAATTTTCCGACAACGCGACGCAACCGGAACCGTTTCATGTTCGCGGCGGAACGCCTGTCAATATTCCGACGATGCACAAAACTGATAAGCATTTCGGGTATGCGAAGCGCGAAGGATTTACTGCTGTGAGTCTTCCTTACGTGGGGAGTGAACTCCAATTTCTTGTTCTCCTCCCGGACGACATAAATGGCTTGCGAGCGCTTGAGTCCAAGCTGACAGGCGACACGCTCGCTGCATGCGCAAGACTCGATACACGCGACGTCGATCTTTATCTGCCAAAATTCAAGATTGAGCCGCCTACAATCGCGTTGGCCGAAAACTTTGAAGCGCTCGGGATGAAGACTGCGTTCGACAAGCCGCAGGGCAGCGCGAATTTCGACAAGATCGCGCCGCGCAAGCCGAACGATTACCTCTACATCTCGCAGATCTTTCACAAGACCTTCATCGCAGTGGACGAAAAAGGAACGGAAGCGGCTGCGGCAACCGCCGTGGCAATGATGGCGGGGACTGCTTTAAGGTCCCCTCCCCCGCCGCCGATCGAAGTGAAAGTCGATCGTCCATTCGTTTACGCGATTCAGCATGTTCCCAGCGGCGTCTGCCTTTTTCTCGGGCGTGTGACCGATCCGCGCTGAATATGTCCCTCGAACTGGCTTACATTTAGCATCAACAGACCGCGCGGATGTTCGCGCGAGACTGCAGGGCGTCTGTCTCAGACGCTAATGTTTCAAAACGCCGGCTTCCGCACAACCCTACAACAGCGACTCGGCACGGTAGCTAAGTTTGCCATTCACGATGCGCGCTGCAGATGTGAACGGATGCGGTTCGATTTTATTAGCATCGAGAATGTGCATCACCTCGATATCACACGCCTTCAGGTAATCTGAGATCAGCGAACGATGACAGCGCCACCACACCGCTTCTGCACACATGATCGCAGCGCTCCAAGGAGTGACGGTTTCCGAACCGTCACGGTCATTTCGACGGCTGCCCAAGCCGTCGTTCCTTGCAAAGGCGAGAAGGCGCTCGACACCCTTGTGAAATTCTTCTGTTTCCATGTAATCGGCGTAACCGCGAAATGACGCATTGCGCCACGCCGTGTTGCGCGAGGCAGTGTTCGGTTTTCGTCTTCCGCCCAGCTCAGGGAAATGTTCGTAACGAATTCGGTGTGCGTTCAGTGATTCCGCCAACGCTTCCCTGTTGAACTGTGGATAGCGCTTCGACCCGGGCAATGATCGCACGTCAGCGAGCAACTTGATTCCGTTCTGTTCCAACAGTGAAATGAAGTCGTTAATGCTGCGCGTTGAGTGGCCAATCGTCCAGATTCTCATGACAAAAGAACGAAGAGCAAATTTTGCCGGTGACAATGTCTCATCCGCAACAGCGTTACCCATTTCGCGCAAGCTTTCGGAGTGCGCACGCGTCCTCGCGTCGCTTTTTGGGGTCCACAGCACTGTGACCAAAGCGATGCGAGGACGCATCGCACTCCAAAGGACTTCGTCCGAAATTTTTACCGCGCCGGTTTCGGCGGGGCCACGGCTTCGGCCATCGATTTGAGCATTCGACCAAGATCGCTGTTGGTCGAGAGTACTGCAGTGGTGTCTTTTTCAAACGCGGCACGCATCACGTCGAGGCTGCGAAGAAACGAATAGAACTCCTGCGCATCGGGAGGATTGAATGCC
>JBGPNR010000017.1:0-13876 GCA_041487635.1 Candidatus Udaeobacter sp.
CTTGCGTGATTATCGACGATATGATCTCAACCGGGGGCACGATCAGGAATGCAATCGACGCATTGGTTCAAGCCGGCGCGCGCGAGCAGTTTGTTGTGGCTGCCACCCATCCTGTCTTTACGCCGGAAGCCAGGAAGCATCTTAATCACCCCTCGATCCGGCAGATCATCGTAACCGACTCGATTCCCGTGTCGCATCATCATTGGCGACGCGTATATGTCGTCTCGTTGGCGCCAATCATCGCCGAAGCAATTCGACGCGGTCCCGGCGATGGAGTCGATCGCCAATTATTTTGGCCCGTCGTGCACGGCCCGAAGTAGCGATTCAGCTCAATGAATGTTGCCGTTAGTCGCAAGAAACAACAACAGCCGTTCAGGCAATGCGATCAGCTGCTGGAGTTTCTCAAATCACAATCATCATACCCGCATCGCCCAATCGAAGTGCGCTCGATTGAAACGCATATTTCTTGGGTGTTCATCACGTCGCCGTTCGTCTTCAAGATCAAGAAGCCCGTGAGCCTTGGGTTTCTCGACTTCAGCAGTCTGGAAAAACGACACCATTTTTGTCAGCGCGAACTTGAGTTGAATCGCAGGCTTTGTCCGGAGGTATATCTGGAAGTGGTCCCGATATACAAAGGCGCTTCCGGTTATTCTTTTAAGACAGGGGGACAAATAGCGGAGTACAGCGTTAAAATGAAAGAACTGCCGGACGGCTGGTTCTTGCGGCAACTGCTGGCCAGGCATGTCGTGAGAGAAACAGAGATTAATCGCGTTATCTCTCGTCTCCATCGATTCTACGAATCTCAAACTCCCGCTCCCCAGATTGAAGAATGGGGCAAAGCGGAGAAACTGAAGATCAGCACGGACGAAAATTTCGCGCAGGTGGAACCGTGTGTGGGAAAGACGATTTCACAAGTCGCTTTCGACGCGATTCGGCATTTCACGAATAACTTCTACTGCACGAACAATCGGCTATTCCGTGAGCGAGTTCGGCAACGCCGGATTCGAGACTGTCATGGCGATTTGCATCTCGACCACATCCACCTTACACCGCATGCAACGACTATCTTCGATTGCATCGAGTTTAACGATCGGTTCCGCTTCATCGACATCGCAAATGACCTCGCATTTCTGGCGATGGATTTTGATTTCGAGTGGGAGCACAAACTAGGAGACCTCTTTCTCCGGAACGCGGCGCGCGAATTTAGCGATCCCGGAATTCTCAACCTCGCGGACTTTTACAAGTGTTACCGCGCGATTGTGCGCGGCAAGGTGGAGAGTATCCAGGCAATTGCTGAGGATCCGACTCCTCGCGAGAACCACGCCAACCGGGCGACGCGTTATTTCCATCTCGCACTGCGCTATGCAGTCGTCGGGTCTGAGCCGTTGGTCCTAGTGGTGATGGGGCGAATCGCAACCGGCAAGAGCACAGTCGCCAAACAACTGGCGCGCGAATTGGACTGGCCGTTGTTTTCCTCGGACGAGATTCGTAAAACGCTGGCTGGCCTCCCGCTCAACGTTCGAACCCTGCCGAAGTTGCACGACGAACTGTACTCCGAGCGAATGACCGATCAGACGTATGAGAAACTGTTGCAAAATGGACTCGCCGCGCTCGCAATCGACAACGGCGTTGTTCTCGACGCGACATTTTCGAGCCGCCGCCAACGCGAACACCTGCGCAAAGAATGCGCAAGAGCCGCTATTCGATTACGAATGATCGAACTCCAGGCACATCCCAAAGAGATCAAGAGGAAACTGAAGGCGCGAGAACGAGCCGTCGGACAAGTTTCGGACGCTCGACTGGAGGATTTCGAAAAACTAACGGCTAATTATGAGGCACCCTCCGAGGTGGCAGAGTTGATCGGGGTCTCAACGGCCGGCAGTGCATTAGATACAGTCAAAGTAGTGCTGTTATCCCTGGCGGAAAAGCAATCGGTCACCTGGCCCTCGTGATAAACCATGCAACGCCGGAGGCGATTATCGCCAGGCCTAGTGAAAAGATTGGAGCGAAAACAAAGACCAGCTTCGTGGTCGCGGAGTGCGGGTCGAGATCAAGCGGAGTAAAGAACCAAGCTGCCGAAAAGAAAATCGCTACAGTTGCAGCGGCTAATGCAAAAGTTGCCGAGACGATCACGCGCGGTCTGGATTTGTCGAGTGCTGTCGCAATCACGAGCAGACCGAGCGTTGGCGGAATGCAATTCCACAGGAAAAGTTTGGCGCCGAGTTGTTCGTGAAGCGCTGGATAGAGCACGATTGCGATTACCGCGATGTAAACAATCACAATCCAAACGAACCTTCGGCGATGGCGCGAACCCGGCATTACAGGCTTCTCTTTAGTCGGCAGGCGAAAGCATGTGATATTTGCTGCGCTCCAAAATGGGCCCTTCGGTGCTGCCGCTCAGGAACTGCACAAGCACTGGGTTTTTCGACTGCCGCATGTATTCGGGCGTTCCCTGCTCGATGATTTTTCCACGGTGCAACATCGCCATGCGCGTGGCGACATGAAACGCGCTGTCCATCAGATGCGTGACGATGATCGATGTTGTTTTCGTTCTCTTAGTAAGATCAATAATCAATTCGTCGATCAGCGCGCCGATCACGGGATCAAGCCCCTGCGTCGGTTCATCAAACAGAATCAGCTCGGGCTCCATCATCAGCGCCCGGGCGAGACCGACGCGTTTGCGCATGCCGCCGCTGAGCTCGAACGGCAGCAGTTTGTCTTCGCCGCTCATATCCACCATCTCCAGTTTTTCATCGACCAGCTTGTCGATCTCGCCGGGTGTCTTGTCGGTCAGCTCTTGCAACGGAAGCGCAAGATTTTCACGCACGGTGAGCGAGCTCAACAGCGCCGCGTCCTGGTATACCATTCCCACCCGTACCCGAACTTGTTCCAGTTCGTGATCGTTCATTCGCGAAACCTCGTGTTGCTTAAAGAAAATCGATCCCGCGTTCGGTTTTAGGATTCCGAGAATTAAACGCAGGATGGTGGTCTTCCCCGCACCGCTTTGGCCGATGATGACTAAGCGCTCCTGCGGATGGACAATCAGCGACACATCATCGAGCACTTGTTTGCCGCCGAAGCGCATCGCCACGTCGCGCAGCTCGACGATGTGAGAGGTCGCTACTCCCGTGCGTGACTTCCCCGCTTGCGATTTCACTGCGCCTGACTGTGCTACGCGACTCACTTGGAATGCGCTTCTCGTGATGGGACCACGACCACAGAACAGTGCGCATAGCGCACGACCTGTTCGGCAACGCTGCCGATCAGTGCGTGTTTCAACCCCGCCTGGCCGTGAGTAGAAGTGATGACAAGATCGACATTCGCGCGCTCGATCGCCGCGCAGATTTCGTGAATGGCGTAGCCGGTGCGGATTTCCGTTTCGCATGTCACGCCGTGCAAGAAGTGCAACTGCGTGAGCGCTTCCATTTCCAACTGAGCGTTCATGCGTCGCGTTGCATCCAAATCGAGCGGGAGATTGGCGCTCATGCGGTCGATCAGCACCGGGTTGGGCGGAAACAGCGCATGGAACAAAAGAAGTCTTGCGTCAAACGCCCTGGCAAACAGCGCGGCGTACTTTAGCCCGGCCATCGAGCACTGCGAGAAATCCACGGGAACGAGAATATTTCGCGGCGAGAATTCGAATTCTTTGCGCGAGGCTTCTTCCGTCAGCTTTCGCTGTCGCGCCACCAACACGGGACAAGGCGCGAATTGCACGATGCGCTCGGCAGTGCTGCCGAGAGCGATTCGCGCGAGCCCGGTTTGGCCGCGTGTGGCGAGAACGATCAGGTCCGCGGCGACTTTGCTCGCGAAATCGCATGCTTGTTTGTACGCGCGTCCAATCAGGACGTGACAGTTTTCCGCTCGAACTAAACCGAGCCTACCCGATTGCGCTGCGCTCTCAATCCGCGTCCGCGTCTGCGCGATGTCGTAGAGCAGTTGCGACATCGATTCAGTAGAAAATTCATGGCCGTTCTCGTGGACATACACGAGATGGAGATCGGCTTGAAATCGTTCTGTGATCGGAATCGCGTAATTGAGCGCCTGCATTGAGGCAGCGGAAAGATCCACGGGCGCGACGATTTTCTTGATGCTGAGCCGATCGTCGGAGCTCGACTTCTCAGAAGAAACTTCGGCCCCGCTTTTTCTTGCTCTTATTTTTTCAGGCATATGCGGCTCCACCGCTAGCGAGCATCACGACAAATGCGATTCGCGGAATTTATTCGTCTTCCGCCGCTCGGGAAACGCATGCACGCCGAGCTTTCGATATTTGCGAGTAAGCCTTTCTCGTTCGGTCAAATACTTTTGAGCGGCCTTGTTCGCGACTGGGCTCCCTGTTTTGCTGGCCCGCTCAACTCGACGCGTTAATTTCGCTGCTCTCATTTTCGGATGAGATGGCACAACCAAAACGGAACAAGCCGCGTGCCGCACCACCTGCTCGGCAATGCTGCCGATTAATACGTGTTTGAAGCCAGTCAGTCCGTGCGTCGATGTAATAATCAAATCGACATTGTGATCTTTTGTGAACGCGCAGATATCCAAGACTGGCGAGCCTTCCGTAAACGCCGTCTCAAATTTTACGCCTCCGAAGTTTACCGACCGCACGAGCTCCCGCATTTGGCGCTCGGCAGTTTTCCGAGCAGTCTTTTGCAAACCGGGAATGTCATACAGAGCAGTGCCCTCACTTGAATAGATGTAGCCGAGATACGTGGCATGCAGCAAAATGATCTTCGCTCCAAATTCATTGGCGAACCCAATTGCATACCGGAGACCTTCCCGCGCGCACCCGGAAAAATCCACCGGCACAAGAACCGTGCTATTCGTGACCTGCGGTCTAGTTTTCGACGGTCGCTTTTTTTCTCGTACGACAAAGACAGGACAAGGCGAGTGCTGCACAATTCGCTCGGCCGTGCTGCCAAGGAAAACATGCTTCAACCCTGTGCGCCCATGCGTTGGCATGACGATGAGATCGGCAGGAATTTTCTGAGCAAGCCTGCAGATTTCGTTGAACACTGGCGCGCCGCTGAGAAGATGGCACGTCGCTGGCGAGAGACCCAGTTTAGCGGCAAAAGCATTAAGCTCGCGCGTGGCCATTTCTTCCGCCTTGTGATCATAAGTGGCAACCGAGAATGGAATTGCCGGCGGCATCGGAGCGGCGAACGCGACTGGGTAACTAAATTGGCGAACGTGCGCGAGATGAATCGTGGAACTAAAACGCGAAGCGAGCCGCTTGGCCGTGTTGATGGCTTGCATCGACATCTTCGAGAAATCGATCGGCACGAGAATGTTTCGAATGGTGGGTTCTTTCATATGATCATAATGAACCTGCCCGCATAGCAATGCTTGCCATTGTTTGTCAAAAGCAATTCTTTTCTTGCGCGAAGATTGACATCTTCTTGCCAACCTAAATAGTCCCCATGAAACACGATATCCTTCTCGTGGCGAACGGCGACGCGATTCAAATGTAATCATCGCCGAGGCAGCCAAACAAACTGGCTGCGGGTGGATGAGTTGCTCGCTGGGTGGGACAGTCAGGAAACGATTTTATCCTTCCGCAGAGCGGGTACCGTATCACGAACTTTACTGTCCGCGCTGTCGGCGCGCGTAATCCTGCAACCGCCGCCGCGCCGCCTTGAAGGCATCGCGGATCACAACCTCGATGTCCTTGTGTTGTGGATTTGCTTCAAGGTGCTTCTCCCATTTCTCCTCGTCGCCACGCTGGACGGCGCTGTGCAGACTCGGCTCGTGCCGCACTACGATTTCGCCCCGTGGCACGCCCAGCTCAATGCGAACGTGAAACTGCTCTCCCGACTTATGGTGGCGGTGCGGGGCCTCGATCATTACACGGCAACTTGTGATGCGCCTGTAAAATTCATCGAGTTTTTCGGCTTCCTCCTGCACTCGCGCCGCAACCGCATCGGACGGTGGCATGTTACGAAACGTGATTTGCACGGGTAGGATCATGGCTGTATCGGGGCTTCGAACGAAGACAGTTCACGGTTCCGCTCGGGCGAGGCGTCGATGTAAACATCCATCTGCTGACCGACGTAAATCGGCAGATCACCGCGCTCGAAGCTGTAAACGATCTGCAAGACTCTCGTGTCCACGCGTTCAGTGCTATCGCCTGTCAACGAGACTTTGGGCACCACGAATGGCTCAAACCGAACGAAGTGCAGCGGCGTTTTGATTTGATTGTTGCCGCGCAGAAAGCCGATCGCCTCAGCGCTGGCGCGCACTCGCCAAGCGTCGTTTTCATCCACGCTTACCCGCACGTTCATCGGCTCCACGCCGCCAAGTAAAATCAGCGGCTGAGACAGAACGCCAGCCGGCGCAAATTCGCCGAGATGCATCTTTAATTGCATCACCTGGCCATCGACAGGCGCGCGTACCGTCAACCGATCGAGATCGGTCTTGGCCGATTCCAGATCCGCCTTGGCGTGGGTCAACTGTGCTGCCGCTGTCTGCGCGTTGTATCGGCGCGTTTCGCGGTCCTCCAAACTAAGAACGCGCTTTTCCGTGAGACCTTCGCCGAGGACGAGCTCGTATTTCGCATGCGCCGACTGCGCTTCCGCAACCTGAACGGCAGCGGTCTTGACCTCGACCAGAGCGCGCTGTGCGCGATCATCGATCGTGAAAAGCGGATCGCCCGCTTTCACGTGGCTTCCGATTTTGATGTAGATTTTCGAGACAATCCCCGGAATCTGCGTGCCGATGGAGATGTTTTCCGTGTTCGCTTCGATGATGCCTGTGCCGGCAACGAAGCTGCGATAAGGCGGCTGCGGCGCCGCCGACACCGGAGCCGCCGGCGGCACGGTCTTGTTTGCGCGCAACGCGATGAAGATCGACAAGGCAATGCCAAGCACAGCGATGAGGGGCAGGATGAACTTTCTAAACATAGCGTCAGGATTGGGTTTGCATTTCTTGTGGAGAATCAAGCACGCGCGTGATGACGCCATCATCCATCCGCGCGATGCGATCAGCGAAATCGAAAATGCGCGCGTCGTGAGTTACGACGATCAGCGCGCGGTCGTTTCCAACCGCGAGCTGCCGCATCAGTTCCATCACCTTGCGGCCAGTCTCACTGTCGAGCGCGCTCGTTGGTTCGTCGCAGACGATCAGCCGCGGGTTATGCACGAGTGAGCGCGCGATGGCCACGCGCTGTTGCTGGCCGCCGGAAAGATCCAGCGGAACCGATTGCATCATGCGGTCGTCCAAGCCGACTTTGCGCAACATTTCTGAAGCCTGCCTGATGGCAGTGTGGCGCCGTGTGCCCAGAATGATAAGAGGGACCGCGACATTTTCGACCGCGGTAAGTGTCGGGATCAGATTCCATGCTTGGAAAACGAAACCGATATTTCGGCCCCGAAAACCGGTCGTCTCGTCAGAAGACATTTTGCTGTAATCGTGATCGAGAACGGTGCAGTCCCCTCCATCGCGGGCGAGCACGCCGGCAAGAATGGAAATCAATGTTGTTTTCCCGGAACCCGAAGGCCCAACCAGCATCATCAATTCTCCCATGCGCACTTCCAGATTAACCCCGCGCAATGCGTGAACGGCGGTGCGCCCGGTTCCGAAAGTTTTCGTGACATTTGTGCAATGGACGGATGCTCGTGTTGCGATTTCGTCAGGCGCAAGATCGACAACCATGACTTTACCTCAGCTGCGGAAGACCATTGCTGGCTCCAATTTCATCACCTTGCGAATGCTCAACGCGGCTGCGCCCACACAGATCACCAGCACCGCCACGGCGCTGATGACGAGCAGTTGCCATGGCAATTTGAATGCGATTTGGGTGCGACCGCTTAGGACTCCGCCCCACGCCGAAGCGGCGCCTATTCCCACGCCGTAGCCCACCGCTCCGACCGCAGCTGCCTGAAGTGAAATCATGCGCAGCAGTTTGCGATTGGTTGTGCCCATTGCCTTGAGCGTCCCGAAATAACGCAGGTTATCGAGAGTGAAATTGTAAAAAGTCATGCCGGAAATCGCCACTCCCACGATGAAGCCAAGACTGACCACCGTCAGAAAGTTGAACGGCATGCCGGTATATTTCAGAAAATACCAAAAGGTAAGCTTCTTGAACTCGCCCGGAGTATACGCGCTCAGGCGAATGTTCGTGCGGATTCGCGCGCAGACCTCGTGCAGGTCTGCGCCCGGTTTCGCTTTTGCGATGATAAAGGAAAGAAGCTTGCGTTCCTGTGGCGCAATCGTTGTCGCGTGCGAGTAAGTCGTGTAAATGACCGGAATGTTTTGAAACGTCTGCGTGATCCGGCAGATGCCGACGACCACGCACCGGTGATCGTTCAACTCCAATGTGTCGCCCAATTTCAGCGGAATCCGGCGCCCGTCTGGCAGTCGCCTTGCCAATTTCCCACGCGCTCCGGCTTCATCCACAATGATGGAGTCGGCTTGGCGCAGGTCGGCCAGTTGTCCCGCCACCATTTTCGGGGGACCTCCGATCAGTGTCGCGTCATCGAGGCCGACCACGACGCAGCTTTGAAATGTGCCATCGTCCATGCGTGCCCGGAGCGTGCCTTTATACAAACCGACCGCCCATTCGACGCCTTCCGTTCCTCGGACACGCAGCACTTCGGTGTCCCGGAGCGGCTTGACGTCTTCGATGTATTGCACCTGCGGATCGACGACCCAAATGTCCGGCAGACCCACATCGGTCACGAAACTAAACGTGCGGCTCATCACGCCGGTAAAAATTGCCGACGGCCAGGTGACCAGAAACGAGGCGAAAGTGAGGCCAATGACAATGCCGACATATTTGGCCCGGTCGCCGAGCAACATTTTGAGCGCGATAAAATTCATTCTTGCGAAATCTGGTTCGGCTCGCGCTCACAGCCTCACCATGCCTTGCTAAAAGTGATTCATTTTTTGCGGAGAGATTGGACACCGTGACTCTGAGGTGCAGTTGTGGGCTCGCGCGGCCAGACAATCGCCCACGCTGCTCATTCTCGGTGCAATCTGTTCCAGATGATCGCACCGAGAAAACCAAAGACGTATCCGATCACAGTCGTGATCACGATTAGGGCAACCGCGGCCACTGGATCGAATGGTTTAACGAACTAAACCGGCTTGACCATGTGCGCCCAGAAAATGAAATCGATGATCGGTTGCGCCCAGCCGATTACGACAAGAAGTGACCAAACGAAATGCCAGTCACCGACTAACGCTTGTTTGCACGACCGTCCTGTGACATGGAAAGAAGGGTAATTTTATTTTGCTCCCCTTCAGTTTGGTGTCAATGCATTCGGCCCATTCTCCCTTTTTATCGCTTGAATATGTATCCTTATCTTTTTCCCTCGTTCTCGTTTTCGTAGGTGTCGAGTTCCTGAAGGATGGAGAGCATCCTGTCCCGGGTAGCCTGCAAGCGCCTGAGCATAACCCGGGTTGTCCGCTTGAGCAGTTCGTAGCCTAACGAGTGGTCCTTTTCGCAATATTCCCGCAAAGTTGTCCCATAGAAAAAGATGGCGTCAATGTGTTCGACCGCGCACGCGGTGAACCGCCAGACGTATGGCGGGAACATCCACGACAAGCCAAGCGAATCCCCCGGACCAATCGTATCGACCACCACCGGTTCGCCGAACTCCTCGCCAGACTCGAGTACCACCTCGCCGCTTTCGATCAAATAAAACCCCTTTGCGAACTCGCCTTTGCGCAAAATCGTTTGCCCTTTCTCGAAGTGAGCAGCGATCGCGCAATCGGTTAGCAACGCCAGGTGCGTGCGGTTCATTCCTGCAAGAAATGGGTGAAGCGCTACGCGCGTGGCCAAAGGTGCCGGTTCCGTGAGAGATTCTGTTTTCATTAGCCTCTCTTCTCCCGCTCATCTAACGACTCGCCGGTAATGAGAGCGTCTTCGAAGCCGTCGAGTAACGAAAATGGACGCAGCTGCGACTCGCGTCGCCTCCGCTGAACTGATCTGGTAAAACCAACGGTCTCAACGCCAGGTTTGTCTTTTCGCTTTTGCTTCCTTTGGTGAAGCGCACAGCAGATCGTTTTCATCTCACAGAAAATCGTGCTCCTTCTCACGAACAACCAGCACCGGACAAGGCGCCGCCCGGGCGACTCGTGCCGCGGTGCTGCCGATGGCGAAATGTTTCCAGCCGGTATAGCCGTGCGTTGCGATCACGATAAGATCGCCATCGAGTTCTTTAGCTGCTTGGACAATCTCATGCGTGGGTGCTCCGGTGCGTATTGTCGATCTTAATCGAGCGACACCAGCACCTCGTACCGATTTAACTAAAGTGCGCAAACTCTCTTCCGCATCCCCTATCTCTGCCTCGGAGAACGCCGGCACCGTTGGTAATCCCCCGCAAGCGGGCGAGACTGCTGGCTCGAGGACATGAAGCAAGGTGAGCTCCGAACCGAAGTCGTGGGCAAACCGAAGCGCATATTTCAAGGCTTTTTGCGACGCTGGAGAAAAATCGGTCGGCGCCAATATTTTCTTGATCGCGATCTCCGTGCGGTCCGTTGCCGGCCTGGCAACAAAGGTCCGTAATCTTGCCGACTTGGTGGCGAGTGTCTGTCTTTTCATTGCATTGCACTTTGCCTGCACGGCAAACGATGCGCTCTCCGCTGGTTGTCAAAGCTTGTGCGTTTCTTGCGGCGAGGAGCCCATTAAATAACTGCGCTCTTTGAACGCCTGTGGTAACGCTAGAAACAGTTGGCGAATCGCGAATGTGGCAAACTGCGACGTTGTCTTCACTGAAAGAATACAGGCGATGAAAGGAATAGCCGTCCTAACGAGCGGAGGCGATGCACCAGGGATGAACGCGGCGATTCGAGCGGTCACGCGCCGCGCGATTTTCCTCGGAGCGGAAGTTGTCGGCGTTCGACGTGGCTACGCGGGACTGATTGCGGATGAAATGGAGCCGTTGTCTGCGCGCGCCGTCGGCAGGGTTTCGCATCTTGGCGGCACAATGCTGGGCAGCGCGCGTTGTGACGAATTCCGAACGGCCGCCGGCTTGAACAAAGCATGCGCGAATCTGTCGAAACGCAACATCGACGCGCTCGTCGTGATCGGCGGTAACGGTTCGCAGGCTGGCGCGCATGCACTATCAGAGCTTGGATTTCCCGTTGCAGGCGTCGCATCGACCATCGATAACGATATATGCGGCACTGATCTTACGCTCGGTGTTGATACTGCATTGAACATCGCGCTCGAAGCGATTGACCGTTTGAAGGTAACCGCGTCATCTCATCATCGCGCTTTTCTTGTCGAGGTAATGGGACGCAAGTGCGGTTATCTCGGGCTCATGGCCGGTCTCGCCGGCGGCGCAGATGCAATTGTAGTCCCGGAAATCGAGAGCGATCCCGAAGGAGTCGCGAGTGAATTGCGCGATGCGTACGATCGCGGGAAATCACATGCTCTCGTCGTGGTCGCCGAAGGCTCAGCCTACAATGCAGAAAAATTGCACGCGTATTTTGCCGAACATCGCCAGCGACTGCGTTTTGAGCTGCGCGTGACCAAGCTCGGCCATGTGCAACGCGGAGGCGCACCGACCGCGTTTGATCGAATTCTCGCCACCCGGCTCGGTGCCGCAGCGGTCGATTATTTATTTGAAGGCAAGAAGGGAGTCCTTGTCGGAATGCAAGGCGCTGAGATCACGCCCACACAGTTATCCGAGATCGTCGGCAAAGAGAAGCCGCTCAAAGCAGAACTGTTTCACCTCGCGCGGTCGTTGGCGAAATGAAAACGGCTCCTCCAACCTGGTCCCGGGTAAGCGCGAATTTTGGAGAAACATTCCGAGGTCAAGAAGGTCCGGCTCGACACGCGTGCGCACAAGGTAAATGTCGGATTCTACGAAACGCAGTCGGATGAATTGCTCGCACGGATCAAGACTGCGGTGCGTAATGAGTTAGCGGGAGAGTGGGATGTCTCCATCGAGCCGGCGGGAGCTTCACCGCTTTTTCATCTGCATAAGATCGACAGTGACACGGCTGAATTTCATCGTAAGCATCCCGCAGACGAGCCGCGTTTGATTTGGAAACGGATCCCCTGCCGGCGTGGCGGACTGCAGCCACCGAATCGAATGGTTTAAAGAGATAAACCGGCTTGATCATGTGCGCCCAGAAAATGAAATCGATGATCGGTTGCGCGCAGCCGATTCCGACAAGAAGAGTGACCAAACGAAATGCCAGCCGCCGATCAATGCGCCGATCACCAGGCCAACCTTGTGGGGATTGGCTACCGTTATTCTTTGTATAATTACGCGGGTTTGCCCGCGCGCTTGCGTGATGACAAGCGCGCGCGGAATTCGCTCGGCGATTGACCAAAGACGCGTTTGAATGTGCGGTTGAATTGCGTCAGCGATTGGAATCCCACGTCGTAAGCAATTTCGCTGATGCGCAGGTTCGGATTCAGAAGCCGCGTCCGCGCATCTTCCAAGCGCACGCGGGCGACGTAATCGGTAAACGTTAAGCCCGTGCCCTTATGAAAAACTTTGCAGAAGTGAAATACGCTCGCTCCAGCCGCCTTTGCCACATCGGCGAGCGATAATTCGTCGGTCTTATGTTTGTCGATGTACTCCCGCGCCTTCAGAACGAGAGGTGGTTCGGCATTATTCTTCTCCGTCACCAGCTGATTGCTCAACGCTGAAAGTTGATCAGCGAAAAATGCAAGGAGCCGCACGATCGCATTGTATTTCTCAGGAGGTATCATCGGAGTTTTCTCCCACGCTTTGCGGATTTCACCGGCGAATCGCACTCCGCGCCGCTCCAGCTCGCGGCTCACTTTTGTGCTCTCGGATTTAGCCGGCGAGTGACGTAACACCTGGCCGATGCGCAAATATCCGATGATCTGTGCCCCGAGTTTCACTGGCACTGCCGTTTCGGTTAACCCGAAGGGACAAGTGACGGTGTGTGGGATTAATCCGGTATGGTCAATGATATCCTGATGGGCTTGTAAACAGACCGCCAACGTGGCAGGGCGTTCAGCGAGCATGGCGCAGAACGGATTCTGATGCTTCTTCCCTTGATGTTCCAACTGCCAATAGTCCACTGGCCGAAGCGTCAAGGGCAGCCCGGTCGCCTCGCTGAAGACCTGCTCGTAGCTGCGGAATAGCTTCGAGCGCCGCAGAGTATCGACGAGCTGCTTGTTTGAATTGGGACTGACGACTTCGGCCTCAACCATGGAACTGGAAAACAATGTAACATCCCAGCTTGGAATTTCGCGTCAATTCCATTCGCCAGCAGACTTGCCATGGTCTGGCCGATTCGTGTTTTCAGCCAGTCGGCCTCAGTCGTAGTCGGACAAGTCCTGTTCTCTTTCCGGGAACCGCGATTCAACAATCAGCGGCTCAAGCGACGTGCCACGGGAACAAACGGAAACCATTTGCTCATGGGCAGCCTGCAAGCGCTTCACCATCACGGCACTTATCCGCTTCAAAAGCTCGTAGCCTAGCGAGTGGTCCTTCTCGCAATATTCTCGCAGAATCGTGCCGAAGAAAAAGATGGCTGTGGTCGGCTCGATTGCACGCGCGGTGAAATGCCAGGTGTATGGTGGAAACATCCACGACCATCCGAGCAGATCTCCGGCGCCAATCGTTTCTATCAAGAGCGGCTCGCCAAAGCAGCCCACGGATTCGAGCACTACCTGGCCGGTCTCGATGAGGTAACATCGATTCGCAAACTCGCCTTCGCGCAAGATCGTTTCCCCCGTTTTAAAACGAGCCGCAATCGCGCAGTCCGTAAGCAACGCAAGCTGCGTGCGGTTCATCCCCGCCAGAAAAGGATGGAGCGCGACGCGGGTGGCTAATGGTTCGATTTCTATTGTAGTGTTTATCTTTGGCTTTGGCTTTGGCTTTGTCTTCATGATTTACTCCCTGCCCGTTAAATAAACTCGTGCTCCTTTTCGCGAACGACGAGAACAGGA
>JBGPNR010000018.1:0-13463 GCA_041487635.1 Candidatus Udaeobacter sp.
AGTACGGCGATCCGGCAGCCGCCGGACCGCTTTCAAAGCGCGGACATGTCTGCGCATTCCAAAGCGATGCCCGACTCGCCTGCCGTTGCCGGCTTTGCCTTCTATGTGTCCTGGCTTCTCGCCACGGCGAGTCTGCGACCTGATTTCCATTATCTTGAATATGTGCGAATCGGGGGCGCCACTGCGGGTGGAAGCAAGGTCGCAGTCGATTTTCTCCAGCGCGGTTTGTGCTGAATCGATTAGATTGGAATGAAAATGAGCATGGACACCGACGGGCTGCCGAAGCTCGACAATGTCATCTTTGGTGAAATCCAGGTGCTCCTCGCTGAGAAAAGAACTGCGCTGGCTTCCTTGCGCACTGGTATTGCCGTGTTCGCTTTGCCTCTGTCGGTTCTGAGCGCGCTCATCGCGACCTCACGCTATTACAGCATGGAGAAAGTGATGCCTCTGCTGGCGCCGCTGATGCTTCTGAACCTTGGTCTGGTCGTGCTGGGCACCTGGCTGGTCTTCCGTTCGATCCGCCGCATTCATCATTACGAGCACCGCATCCGAGAGCTCAGTCAGAAATATCGGTCGATCGCGCAATTTATAGAGTAGCGCGAATAAGCCTGCGGTACAGCGCAACCCTTCCGCAAAAGTCCTCGTGCGGAGGCTGACAACCCCATCGGCGCGACGCATACTACGTGAAAATGCTTGAGCCTTCTCCCGATGAACTACGTGACTGGGGTAATTCCGTTATCCAACTTATGGAGGTTTATTACGGCGATCTCCTCGATCACAAGGTATATCGTCACACATCTTCACGCGAGATTCGCGACCGGCTCGACGCCGCGCTTCCAATCAGGGGCATGGAATTCGGCGAGCTGCTGAAGGTTTTTCGCGAGACGATAATTCCATTTAGCCGGCAAAACGCGCACCCGCGAATGTTTGGCTACATACAGTCGCCTGGGACTCCGCTGGCGGCGATCGCCGACGTGCTCGCCTCGACGTTAAATTCGAATCTGACGGTCTGGCGTTCCGCACCGGCGCCAGTGGAAGTTGAACGCCTAACGATTGATTGGATACGGCAAATTCTTGGATTCAATCGTGAAGCCGGCGGACTCTTTGTCAGCGGTGGCTCGATGGCTAATCTGGCCGCGATCGCGGCGGCGCGGAAGGCGAAAGACTCGTCGTCAGGCCGCTTGCGCATGTATGCGTCAAGCGAGACGCATTTTTCCATAGCAAAGGCAGCAGCGCTTTTGGGGATCGGTCGCCAAAATGTGCGCCACGTCGCGGTCGACGAGCACTTCAGGATCCGAGTGGACGATCTAATTTCAAAAATCACCGCTGATCTGGAAGCTGGCTACGTTCCATTCTGCGTCGTTGCGAATGCCGGAACAGTGAACACTGGGGCGGTCGACCCGTTAGCTGAGATTCGAGAAGTTGCGAACCGCTTCCAACTTTGGATGCACGTGGATGGGAGTTATGGCGCCTTCGCTGTCCTCGCGAAATCCGCGCGTGAATTATTTGCCGGCATTGAGCAGGCGGATTCGATCGCGCTCGATCCTCACAAATGGCTTTATCTTCCGGTGGACGTTGGCTGCGTGATTTACCGCTCTCCAGAAATTGCGCGGGCCGCTTTTGCCCACGACGCCGAATATACTCGCATCATTGGCGAGAAGGCAGATGAGGCCTTCGCGTTTTGGGACTATGGGCCGGAACTGTCGCGGCGTTTCCGCGCTCTTAAAGTGTGGATGTTGCTAAAAGGAGTAGGCCTCGATTCATTGAGCGAGGCGATTGAAAGCAATCTTGCCTGTGCGCGCTACTTCGAGTCGCTGGTCCGAGAGAGCGATGACTTCGAGATGATTGCGCCCGTCGAGCTGTCGATCTTCTGCTTTCGTCATGTGCCGATCCAGCTTCGCAGCGAATCGGACCAGACAATCGATGCCTTCAATGAACGCCTCTTAGTTGCTCTGCAACGAGATGGCAGTTCGTATCTGTCCAACGCTACGCTTGGCGGCCGCTTCGCGTTACGCGGCTGCATCCTGAATTATCGAACCACTTTGCAGGACATGGAGATCCTGCTCGACGATTTGCGACGCGTGGCAACGTCATTACTGACTCCTATCTAGGCGCAGATCAGTCCAAATTTAGCGTGCAGCTTACCGACCAGTGTGGACTTGCCACGGCCTCTTCCCGGAACTGACGCAACGCAGTTGAGTGAATTGAGAAGTATGAAGCTCGTCCCCTACTTCTTGCCCGCGCGTGTGTAATTGATCTCCATGGTTTTCTTTTCCTGGCCACCGCGGTTTTCGTACCATTCAAGTATCATGTGGTTGTTGTCGGCAGCCTTCAGGACTTCGCGCACTGGTGTTTTCATTCCGGGCATCATTTCGATCTCACTCGTGTAAGTGAATGTCTTAGTCGCGGGATCGTAGGTTCCTTCGGAGAACTGGACACCGGTGCCCATGTTGTCGATCCACGAGGCGACGAACTTTTTCTTTACGTTGTCATAGCCTTCGATGCCCATGCCTTTGAATTGCATATCCTTCAGTTTGCCATCTCCACCGGGCATCTGCATTTTTCCGCTCACGTCCATGACAAAGTAGCGACCGCCCATGATGCTCTTGCGCGTTGCGGTGCCTTTGGATTCCTGCGGCGGCGCGTTTGGATCGGGGTTCATCCAGAATTTGATCGTGTAGTTCCAATTGCCGTCCATGCTCGCGAGCAACTTGTGATTTTCGTTCAGTTTCGACAACTCGATCATCTGCTTCATCATCTCCTGCGGATTCGGCTGGCCGCCCGTAGCACTCGCGGCAGCCGGCGAAGTGGCGACAGCCGGTGATTCGGCGGGGCTTTGTGCAAATGACGGAAGCGCGATCAATGTTGCGAACAGGATTGTGAGTAATGACGTAAATGTTTTCATGGCCGGATCTTGCCAGTAACTTGTGACAAATGGCAAGAGACAAGTAATTTCGGGTACAAAAATCTGACGACGCCATGGGGGGTCAGCGTAAGATTCTGAAATGAAACGAGAGAACCCGACAATTGAAATTTGTCCCGGCATCACGCGCCGCACGGTCACAAATGGCAAAACGATGTATCAGATGCTCGCCACGCTGGCGGCCGGGAGTAGCATGCCTGCGCACTCGCACCCACAGGAGCAGATCGTTCACATTCTCGAAGGCAAAATGCGGCTCATTGTTGACGGTGTGGCACACGAACTTTCCACCGGCGATTCGTTCTACCTCGCCAGCAATGTTCCGCACGGGGTGGAAGTGATGTTACCAACACGCGTGCTCGATACCTTCAGTCCGCCGCGGAATGATTACCTGGCGATCGACGAAGAAGTTCGCCACGGCGCGTTGTAGGTTTCCAAGCGAACGAGCAATCAGCGGCTGACACAGCCGCCTCTACACCGCTTCGCAGAAAATATGGCTTCGGCAGACGTGACAAGTCTTACTTCCTCTCGTCGATGAAGATTTGCCAACGCTTTATGCTCTCTAATTTGAGAATGCCGTGTTGCATCCACGGATCATTCTTTAGTGTTTTTCTCACTTCATTTTCATCTTCTGCATTGATGATCAACAGAGAGCCACCTTCATCGACCAAAGGTCCACCCATCAAAATAAAACCGTCTTCAACGAGTTGATCGATAAACGCCGCGTGCTCGTCCCAAAACGGCTGCTGACGCGTGTCCATCGAAAAATCACGGTTTGGACCAGCCGAAGAAAATGCCAGGAATGTATTCTTCATCACCGGCGAACTTGAGATGCGCACGCCTCGCGTCAACCTCGCGAGAGCAATCACAAGCGTTTCGATTGAACCCTGCTATCCTGGGTGCACAGTTACCAGGAACGATCGTGAAACCCGTTGTCGCAGTCCAGAATTCCAGCGCGAACAAATTAATCGTCGGCGGCGTTGTGCTGATGACCATTTGCCTGGTGTCGCTGATAATTGCAGGTGTTGCCAGCTTGATCTCCCTTGCCGAGAGGATCCATCCGATCGCCGGGACAATCGTATTCTGGAGCGTTTGCGCTGCTGCTGGATTTTTCGCGCTCTACTGCGCAATTGCGTACGCAAGGCTTCCTGCTGCCCTCGTCCCGCCAGAAGAGGATTCCGGCCCAAAGCACGACGCCTATTTGCAGGCTCTCCGGGTCCGACTCGCCGTAAATCCACGGACACGACATATGCCGCTTATCACCAACGAGGAGATCGAAAGCGCAGTGGGACATCTCTCAGCGGAGGCGGATTCGGTTGTCCGCAGAACAGCGAGCACTGTGTTTCTTAGCACGGCGCTAATGCAAAATGGTCGGCTTGATGGACTCATCGTCCTCTTCACCCAAATTCAAATGGTCACGCGTGTCGCGCGAATTTACGTCCAACGTCCATCTCCTCGAGAGTTGGTGCGGCTGTATGCGAACGTCGCTGGAACAGCTTTCGTCGCGAGCGGGCTTGAATCGCTTGACCTTGGCGAAATGGTCGCGCCGCTTGCAGTTTCCGTCGTGCCGGCACTCAAAGGCGGAATTCCGGGATTAAGCGGTATTTCAGCTCTCCTGGTGAAATGCGTGTCCAATGGCGCGGCGAACGCGTTCCTCACCCTGCGCGTAGGCGAAGTTGCCCGGCGCTACTGCGAACTGACTTCGCGCTGCGCGCCTGAACTTATCCGGAAATCTGCTACCGCTGCAGCAGTCCAGCATCTTGGGCGAATCGTGCGCGAAAACGGCGCCTTGGTCGTGAGGAAAATTTGGTTAAGCACTGGACGGGCGTTGATCGACAGCGGCGTGTCAAAAGCCGAAGACATCGCAGGCGCGACACGCGACCTCTTTGGCAGAATTTCGCCCTGGCGATTGAAAGAGGAAGAGTCGCCGACTCGTCCGTAGCGCAGGCATCTTGCCTGTAGGGCGACTGGGCGTCTCGCACCGTGAATCGCCAGGCAGGATGCCCGCCGGCCCCACAGCCAGGATGGCTGTGCTACGGCTCAGCTGCGAGTCCCTGGCATTTCTTCAAATCTAGTTTTCCAGAAGCGAGGACTGGGATTGAATCGACGCGGTGCACCTTTTTTGGAATCCACAAGTTTGGCACTCCTGCTTCCTGCAGTTTTTTGCGCAGCTCGGCGAGATCGAGATCGACTGCGCTGAGGAGCACGAGCGCTTCGCCTTTAGCTTCATCCTGCACCCCAACGATTGCGATGGGGCGCTCGTCTCTCCCGGATAGCTCCAATAGATCGATGATTTTTTGTTCTATTGTTTCGTGCGGCACCATTTCGCCGCCGATCTTTGAAAACCGCGAGAGTCGGCCTTCGATGTAAAGGAATCCGTCCTCGTCGAACCGGCCAATGTCGCCAGTTTTCAACCAACCATCGCGCAGGATTTCTGCGGTCCGTTTGGGATCGTGCAAATATCCTTCAAAAATGTTTGCACCGCGCAGCCAAAGCATTCCGGTATCGTGCAGCGAAAGTTTTCGGTCGGTCTCCGGTTCGCGAATTTCCGCTGCCATTCCAGGCGCGAGTCTGCCAACCGATCCCAAATGGCTGGATGGTTGTACTTGTTCCCCGGGTTTTCCTGGTTCCGGGTCGGGCAAATTGACGCTTACCACCGGCGCAGTCTCGGTAAGCCCGTAGCCTTCAAAAACTTTCTTGTCGAAGCGCTTCTCAAAGTGGGTGGCCAGATCGAGAGGCAACTTTTCGGCGCCCGTGATAATGAGGCGCAAGGTGCGGAGCTGCTCCGGCTCGGCTTTGCGCAGGTACACGCGCAGGAAAGTGGGCGTCGCCAGGAGGAACGTCAGTTTATATCGTTCGATCAATGCTGCGTTCTTCGCGCCTTCGAGCGGATTTGGATATGTGACGATGCGGACGCCCTCAATGAGCGGATACCAGAGTGTGACGGTGGATCCGAACGTGTGAAAAAACGGCAGTGAAGCGAGGATGGCGTCGGTTTCTTTTGCGTCGAGTAGTTCCCGGAACTGCGAGACATTCCCGACGACGTTGCGGTGACTGATCACAACGCCCTTGGGTTCTCCGGTAGTTCCGCTGGTAAAAAGCAAGACCGCCTCGGCGTGACCGCCTTTTTTCGGAATTTGCAAGAGTCGCAAGAGCAAACGCGCTGGAACCAGAAAGGACATGATCCACCAGAAAATGATTTGGCGTTTCAGCCGCGGCATCAGTTCATCCAATTTCAAGACGCGTTCTGGCCACGGAAAATCCTTGAGTCGTTCCATGAATGGCGTGGCTGAAATCGCGACCCGCAAATTGGCGCGCCTGCAGCAGGATTCATTCGCCGCGCGTCCCATGGTGAAATTGAGATCGACAGGAACTTTATTTGCCAGCGTTACAGCAAGATTCGCGAGCATGGATCCCTTGCCGGCCGGCAAAACGATAGCGATTCGTTCGTCAGGAAATTCCTTTCGGAGATGACGACTTAATGTTGCCGCCGCGCCGAGCAGTTTGGCTCGACTTAGCCTGGTGTGATCAGTTCCCTCGATTACTGCTGTCGCGAACCGCCTGCGCTTCAGACCGCGCACACATTCTTCGGCGAGATGTCGATCTAATGAAGGCCGGCGGCTAAAGCAGAATTCGCCAAGCTTCAGCAATTCCTCGCGCATGGTCGCGACATCCGCGGCCTCGGCTTTAAGCGGTTTGCCAAACGCGATCGTGACGGGGTAGGGGATGCGCTTCGGAAACTTTGTGAAGAATCTACCGCCCTGGAATGAGAAGATCGACCCCCAGAGTTGATCCAACCAAACCGGAACGGCCTGCGCATCCGCGTGCCGCGCGATCAATTCGTAACCGCGGTGCAAACGCAACAGAACGCCACTGCGTTCCAGCTGGCCTTCAGGAAAAACGCAAACGATTTCGCCATCGGCAATTTTTTCCGCGGCGGCCCGGACCGCAGCGTGCGAATGGCGGGTGTTAATTGGGATGCAGCCAATCACACGCAAGATCGGGAGCAAAATCGGTTTGTGATAATACTGCTGGTCGATGACGTAGCGGATCGGACGTGGGCAGGCGAGCTGCAGGACGAGAGCGTCTACCCAGCTGATGTGATTCGGCACAAGAAGAAATCCACCGCTCGGTAGATTTTCCAGTCCGATCGCATTGACGCGATAAAAGCAACGCACGAGCAGCCGGCCGAAAAAATAAAGCACACGTTCAGTGCGGGACATGGAAGGCATCGTTTATCATTTACAATCGCCGCCCGCCAAACTGCAATCGGCAATTGGTGATGGAACCCGGCGAGCGAGTAGGAAGTAGTGCGCGTGCTGCACTTTGGCTGCTTCTCGGGATCAATCTTTTCAATTACATCGATCGCTACGTTCTCTCAGCAGTCGAACCGGAAATTCGAGCGCATTTCTTCGCGCCGAGTGATCCGAACGCGCACGCACTGACGGGTCTCCTCGGCACGGCTTTCCTGGTTAGTTACATGGTAGCGGCGCCGATTTTCGGCTGGCTTGCCGATCGGACATCGCGGTGGATCATCATTGGCACAAGCGTGCTTCTCTGGAGTGGTGCGACTGCGGCATCAGGGATCGCCGGGACTTTTGCTTTGTTGTTCGCGATGCGACTCCTCGTCGGTGTCGGCGAAGGCGGCTACGGCCCTGCTGCTCCAACTATTATTTCCGATTTATTTCCACTGGAAGTCCGCGGTCGCGTGCTGTCGTATTTTTACGTCGCCATTCCGGTCGGCAGCGCGATTGGCTATGCCATTGGCGGCTTTGCCACTTCACATTGGGGTTGGCAGACGGCCTTCTTTGCTGTTGCGCCACCGGGAGTGCTCCTTGGCCTTGCTTGTTTTTTGCGACGCGATCCGCGCGACGAAGTAAAAACACTGGAAGCAAAACGTCACGCAACGCTGCGTGATTACGCCCGCTTGATCCGCATCAAGTCCTACGTCTGGAACACACTGGCGATGACTGCGCTCACTTTTGCCATGGGTGGGCTTTCGTTCTGGATGCCGGGATATTTGCAGTATCGCGGTTTGCCACCGAACAGTCGCATCGTATTCGGGGGGATGCTCGTTTTTGCCGGCCTGACGGCGACGCTCCTAGGTGGAATCGTGGGGGACTTGCTGCGCAAACGTTTTGCCGGCGCGTATTTCTTGGTGTCGGGAATTGGAGTGATGATCGCGTTTCCGTTCTCCGCGGCGGTGGTTTTGACACCATTTCCTTTGGCGTGGGGACTGATGTTTGTTGCGTTGTTCTTTCTCTTTTTTAACACGGGCCCATCAAATACGGCGCTGGCTAATGTGACGCATCCATCCGTGCGATCGACGGCCTTTGCGCTCAATATCTTGATTATTCACGCGCTGGGTGACGCGATGGCTCCGCCTCTTATTGGGGCAGTAGCCGACCATACAAACATGGAGATCGCCTTCCTTGCTGTAACAGCCATGATGTTGGTCGCTGGTGTGCTGTGGTTCGTCGGCATGAAATACTTGCCTGCCGATACCGAGGCAGTCGAGCGTGCCCGTTAAACTTCGGAAATGCTTACGTCGATCTTGCGCCATTTATTGATCTGCTTGCTGACGTGGCTTGCAAGCAACGCTTACGGTGATGGCGTTCCCGACAATTGCACACAGTTGATCCTCGGAATTGCGCCGACATGGAACTCCATGCGCGGCGAGTTGCGATTATTCGAGAGAGAGCGCGGCGGAGAGTGGGGTGTTGTGGCTGGACCTTTCCCAGTGTTGTTTGGCAAAAACGGCGTCGCCTGGGGCACGGGGCTTGCCGGACAAAATGAACCGGGTCTTCGAAAGCAAGAACGAGATGGCCGTGCGCCTGCGGGAGTTTTCGCGATCGGCCAGGTTTTCGGATACGATCCGCATCTGCCTCCCGGCGGCGACTATCCCTACCACCAGGTGACGGAGGCAGACGTTTGGAGCGACGACCCGCGCTCAGCTAACTACAACCGGCACATCGTGATTGATCCGAAGAATCCACCAGATAATTACACGCACGAAAAAATGCGTTCGGGTGATTTCGCTTATCACTGGCTGATTGAGATTCGTCACAATTCCGATCCACCTGTGCCCGGCGCAGGCAGCGCAATTTTTTTTCATATCCGGCGCGGCGTGAACCGGCCAACCACTGGGTGCACGACAATGGCGCAGGAAAATCTGGTGAAGCTCATCACGTGGTTGCGAGCGAAAGGCCATCCGTGTTACGCACTGTTGCCAGCCGTCGAATACGATAAGAAATGGAACTCCTGGAACCTGCCTTCGCCAGAAACGTCAGGCATTGGGTCCTCGGGCGGGCACTGATGCTTTGTAGAGTCCGCGCTGTCCGCAGCGGATTAAGGCGGCATGCGCTGAGACAGCGCACGCTACAGCCGCCGAAAGTTTAGTTGGATTGTCCTGCGCCGTTGTGGTGAGAGAAGATTTGCGCTTCGCTACGGGAACGCGTCTGCCGTCGATACGTCTTCCAGCACTCCAGAAAGCCCGGAGCGAAGTCTTCAGGTCGTGCCGATGTCCAGCCGTCGATAACCGTCGGAGGGAAAAATGCACCTTGCTCGATTTCAGACTTGTCGGGTACGACATCGCCAGAAGCGACGCCTCGGTACAACCAGACAAACTCCTGATCGGTCTTTTGGGAGGCTGGAAGTTTTGCAATCTTCTGAAGAGCCACAAGAACGCCGAGTTCCTCCTTCAATTCGCGTCGCGCCGTGTCATCATAAGTTTCTCCGGCGGCCACGTGGCCCGCAGCGCTTGAGTCCCACTTCAAAGGATGCCGGTCTTTCCAACGCGAGCGTTGCTGCAAATAAACGTCACCGGCCTCATTAAATATCAGGATGTGAACGGCGCGATGGCGCGAGTTATTCCCATGCACCTGGGAGCGGCTCGCATATCGCAGGATTCCATCGTTTTTATCGACGATTGGCAGGCACTCATCCTTCGTTACGCGTCTGTCGGGGCGGGGAGGGTGCGCAATGGAATTCGCGAGGGCAATCCATTGCAACAACGATAGCTCTTCCGCTCGAGCGTTGGCGGCGATGTTCAGACGGCGCGATACTGTGTCCCAGTCGTTGACCTGTTCGCGAATCAGTTTTCTCAACTGTTTTCTTCTCTGTGAAAACCCGGCTCGGATCAATTTCAGAAGCAACTTGTCATCGCGCTGGGGCAACTCAAGTGGATCACGTGGCAGGAGTCGCACCACTGCGGAATCGACTTCAGGTCGCGGAAAAAAAACGGTTGCAGGAATTGTGCGCAAATATTTTGCGTGATGGTGCAGTTGCACGCGCAACGTCAAGGCTCCGTAATCATGCGTAGATGGCGATGCCGAAAGGCGTGCGGCCATCTCCTTTTGTAACATCAACAACCACAAGGAGATGAGATTTGGTTGTCCAAGGAATTTCAATAGCAACGCGCTCGAAATGTTGTACGGAAGATTGCCTACCAGTTTCACTCTGCGATGCGCAAAGAGAGAGAGCGGATCGAAGTTCAGCGCATCCATGTTGAGTATTTCAAGCCGTTCATGACGAAAGTGCGCGCGCAAAAAATCTGCGAGGCGCGTATCTTTCTCGATTGCAAGAACGTGCGCGCCTCTCTGAAGGATGAAGCGAGTCAGCGCGCCTAACCCAGGCCCAATCTCTACCACGTAATCGTCAGGCGTGATGTGCGCCTGATCGACAATCCAACGGGCAAGATTTTGGTCGTGCAGAAAATTTTGACCCAGTGTTTTGACTGGTGACACACCTATTTCCCGAAGTGCGGTTCGCAAGTCTGAAAGCTTCACAGCGAACCTTGGCAGCGCGCCCTATGGCACTCGACAAGCGTATATCTGTTCACAAGATTCTGTGAACAAAATGCGCAGGAGCCGAGGACTTATTCACAAGTTATTCAATGGAGCTGGAGGCTCTCATCGAGTCGTCCGACCAGCGTACCTTATTCGAGGCCTTCTTCCGGTCCGAAAGATATTTTTGTCGGGCCTCTTTCAGTGAGACGCCGCCGATAAAAAACGCGCTCGCGGCGCGACCGATCGCGTACGTGCCGGCGCCTGCGATCATGCCGCAGACCACATTGCCCCATCCGGGAAAAAACTTCAGGACCGCTCGGGCACCTTCACGCAGAAGCATTCCTGCGCCGACATTTACGCCGAGCGCGGTGATAAATTCCGTCGCAGCGCGCAAGCTTCGTTCTCGCCCGCTGATGTACATGATGCCCGAGACCATGACCACCTGAAGCGAGGTGAGAATCGGCAGGTCTGCCAGCGGGATCGGTTGCGCTCCGATTGCAGTGCAAATCGCGGTCGTCGATTTTATCAGCATTTGTGCGACATGATGCTGCGCTTCGCGATCGCGCGAAATCCGGATCATTTCGATTTTCGCCTGGTTTGGGAGTTCCTCTGCCAGAACTGACAATAACCCGAGCGCTTCAGCGGAATGCATGTCAGTGAATTGAATGACCTTCAGCAAACGATCGCGGATCGCTGGCTGCATTTTCAGACCTTCTCGGAGCTGCGCAGCGTGGCTGCCTGATCCGAAGCAAAAACCGATAACTTTGGCGTCGGCAAGCGCTCCGCCAAAGGCATGTTGGAAATGCAGCAGCAAATCCGCGGATTTGCCGGCGGCTGGTTTTTCAGCGCTCGATTCCCCTTCGTCGAAAAGGAAAATGATGTCGGCCGGTTGGCGTTTGAGATCTTCTTCGACCTGAGCTGCAGCCGAATCATCGACGTCTCGAGCATCGAGGATGGAAATCGTTCCGTGGCCTGATACGTTCCAATCCACCCATCGATGCACCGGCATCAGAGCAACATTCGTTTGCTCCGGCGCGCCGGGGGTAAAAAGCGTGTCGATGATTCTGTGGGTCGGCGTTTTACTCGATCCGATGAAGAGGAACCGAGGCGGGCGCTGTTGCAGGAATAATTCTTTTAATGGCGTCAGCTCACGTAAGACTGGGCGACGAATCTTCTCGGGAAGCCTGGTCACCAGGCGTTCGAGTCGCTCAACGATGTTCAAAAAAGCCGTTTGATTCATCTCCGGAATTGGCGGTTACAGACGCCGATACAGAAGAGAATTGTCGATGTGGGGCGAGAAAAGCGAAAGTCGGAAATCATTTTCCTTCCATCCATCTCTGCTTATAGAACAACCATGAGTTTGAACGTTGAAATTCTTTCAAAAGCCGCGACTCAGGCGCGCGGTTTGTGCATGGACGCCGTGCAGGCTTCGCAATCGGGGCATCTTGGGCTGCCGCTCGGGTGCGCGGAAATCGGAGCAGTGCTCTATGGCTATGCACTTAAATACAACCCGGACCAGCCGCGCTGGATCAATCGCGATATCTTTGTTCTCTCGGCCGGGCACGGCAGCATGTTCCTTTACGCCTGGCTACACTTGAGCGGTTTCGACTTGCCCATGTCTGAGATCAAACGCTTTCGGCAATTGCATTCCAAGACGCCGGGCCACCCTGAATTTGGCCATACTCCGGGGGTGGAGTGCACGACGGGCCCGCTCGGGCAAGGCGTTGGCAATTCCGTCGGCATTTCAGTGGCGACAAAAATGGCGGCGGCGCGTTTCAACACTGATGAGCACAAGATTTTCGATCAACATGTGATCTGTCTCGCCGGCGATGGTGACATGCAGGAGGGCGTCGCCTCCGAGGCGTGTGCGCTGGCGGGGCATTGGGGCCTCGATAATTTGATCTTCATCTACGATTCGAACGCCGTCACGCTCGACGCCGCGGCGAAAGAGACGCAGAGCGAAGACACGGGCAAACGCATGGAGGCATACGGATTTGACGTCCAGGAAATCGACGGCCACGATATGCAAGAGTTTCTCGACGCCTTCAACGTGGCGAAGAGGCGCGACAACGGAAAACCGCAGTTCATCATCGCGCACACGCTCATCGGTAAAGGCATCCCTGAAGTCGAGGGCACCTACAAGGCGCATGGCGAAGCCGGCGCAAAATTTGTTGATGCCGCGCGTAAGGCATTCGGGTTACCAGAAGAGCGTTACTATGTATCCCCCGATGTGTATGCGTACTTTGCCGAGCACAAAAAGAAGCTGCTCGCCGAGTACCACCGCTGGGAAGAAACTTACAGCGCGTGGCGCAAGAAGAATCCCGATAAAGCGAAGCTGCTAGATGACGGACTTGAGCGAAAAATTCCTGCTGATCTCTTAGCCAACATTCCGGAGTTTCCGAAGGATGCGAAACTGGCCACGCGCAAGGCCGGTGGGGAGGTGTTGCAGCCGATCGCGCAAGCGATGCCGTTACTAATGAGCGGCAGCGCCGATCTCTATGGATCGACGATGAATTACATTAAGGACGGCGGCGATTTCACGCGGGACACTCCCGCCGGCCGCAATATCCGCTTCGGCATTCGCGAACATGGAATGTGCGCAATCCTCAATGGCGTGTCCTATCATGGGCTGTTCCGCGCCTCAGGTGCGACCTTCATGGTGTTTACCGACTATTGTCGTGCTGCCATCCGGCTTAGCGCCCTGTCGAAGCTTCCCAATGTTTACATTTTTACTCACGACTCGATCGGCGTTGGTG
>JBGPNR010000019.1:0-13391 GCA_041487635.1 Candidatus Udaeobacter sp.
CACAAAAGGATTACACGTGGCGCGATATTCAATTCGGCCACCGGTTTGTGGAAATCTACACCGAGCACGGTGGCGGGCGGCTCACCGTGGATTACGGGCGACTTCACGATACCGAACCAGCGGCGTAACGTTCGCAGTTAAGCCGGCTGTCAATTCAGAGCGTTGCCAGTCCGACCACCACGCCAGCAAAACCCGCCAGCGTGACGGCGATTTGCGCCGCTGTGCTAAGGGGCTTCACCCGGTTCCATGAACTATCACTTCAACACTCGGTGGCGAATTGCGGAAGGATAATTTTGCGGATTATGTTGCGACTCCAACTAACGAAAGGAATAACAAACTATGGCAACTTATGTCTGTCTGATTCAGTTTACGGACCAAGGTATTCGCAACATTAAGGACACAGTGAAACGAGGCGACGCCGCGATGGCGGAGGCGGAGAAAATGGGCATGAAGATCGTGGAGGAATTCTGGACGATGGGCGCTTACGACGGTGTTGTGACGCTTGAGGCGCCCAACGATGAGACGATGAGCGCCTTCATCCTGAAGATCGGCTCACTCGGCAATGTCAAAGGCCACACCCTGCGTGCTTTCCGTCGGAATGAGATGGAAGACATTCTAGCGAAAATAAAATAGCTGCCGTTAAGGGCCGCTGGCGCACCAGTTCCGTTGTAGACATCGCTGCCTAGGCAGCTTGCGCTGCTTTCCGCCCGCTTTCGCCTTGAACGTCTGGGGGTTGGAGCTAGTACGCCTGCCCTGGAGGCAGAGCTGATGGAACCAGAACGACGCGATCCGAGTCCTGCCATACTGCCGTGAACACGTACGTCCGCCCTGGCTGAACATTCAGCACAGTCGATGTCGGCTGGCCGAAGTAATTGTTTGGAACGGCGGAGACTGTCAACACATGACGTCCCGATGGGATAGAATGATCATAGCGGCGGCCTTGTACCACGTTCGCGACGGTTCTTCCATCGATCTGAAGATGGAGAGACAAATTCCATCCAAAGTTCGCAACCCTCAAAACAATCAGACGCCCGCCCGGCTGAGCGGCGGCAACTCCGATCGAGGCTGTGCAAACAAAAACAAGAATGAGAAAGAGTCTGGTGGCGGAGGTGTATCTTGGCTTCATGGGCTGACGCTACCCTCCGGACGCGCTTTTGGTGAGCGCGGCGTTCATCGACTTCTGGATTTCTCCAAGTCGGTTGGCCAGGCACAGTAAGGCCTTCCCGGCCAGCCCATTTGCCACAGCGCTCCAGGGGTCAAGCACACTCCGGATGGGCGCAGATAAACGAAATCCGAATCCCACATCGCAGTATATAGATAGGCCCCCCCCGGCTGGACGTTCACTGTTGTCGAAGTGGGCCCGGTTAACCCTGTGCGCGGTACCTTTGTTACGGTTAAGACATGCGGCCCAGCTGGCAACCATGCGTGGTAGTAGCGGCCCTGCACGAAGGTCCCGACGGGCCTGCCGTCGATCTCAAGATTGAAAGCCAAATTCCATCCAAAGTTCGCCGGCCTCATAACGATTAGACGCCCGCTCGGTTGAGCCGCAGCGGTTCCAATCGAAACCGCGGAAACAGAGATGAGAATGAACAAGAGTCTGCTGAAGTAATTAGTCAGAGTAGTCATAGGCTGATTTTAGCACAAATTTCCTCTGCGTCGCGCGGCTCGCATGAACTTCTCGTCCGCGCTTGCAATCGGAGCGCGGCCGGCTTCGGTGGAGTCATGTTTCCATATGTTGCGCTAGCAAAAGACAAAGCATGGCAGCCCGGCCCTTACCAAGGTGTTGAACTGATGATTCTGCACAAACACGAGACCACGGCCGGACTCGTTGTCCTCCGTAAATTTAAGGCTGGGTGCACCATCCCGGCGCACGCACACCCCGAGGCGAACGAATGGGCTTACGTGCTGGCAGGCGAGTGGGAGGAATCTGATACGATTTACACTGTTGGGGCGCTGTTCTTTGCTCCGAAAGGCACCCGTCACGGTCCGCACATTGCGCGCACAGAAGTGATCAGCCTCACAATTTTTGATGGACCGCTCACCGTCGAGTGATCTCGTTGCCGACTACAAACAATTCCAGTTGGCTGAGGTCGAAACCGAGTGTATTTCTTCAAGCATGAAGATCTTCGCCGCCCGCTGTTCGATTGCGCTCGTTATCCTGGTTGCAGCAAGCTTTGCGTTTGCCAATCCTTTCAAGACCAAAATCATCACCGGCACGACTTCGTCTCTGGTAATCACAGTGCCCGACGATCACTTTCTTAAGATCACGAATTTTTCCCAGGAAGGAGGAACTGATCGCGGCGTCGTTAGCGTGACGCTCACCGGTGATGAAAATAGTGGAACAGCCAATGTTCTCACCGCGACCCGGGTTGATCTCAGCACTGGAAGCAATTCGCAAAATGCCCCGGAAATTATTAATCGAGCGATCATAGCGGGTCCGGCTCAAGTGACTGTCGCACCAGTGACAGGTGCAACGCTCTTTATCACCTATAGAAAAGAGTCCAACGAAGGCGGTGGCGGCTCAAACAATATTGTATTCGTCAGCCCCACGCCTGGTGCTACGGCCACACCGGGCATCTCTCCTTTCCCGACAATAACGCCTTAAGCCTTTGCCCCAGCAATGGTGTCAATCGCTTTCCATTCTTCTGGAGTTAACTTTAGCTTTGCGGCAGCGACGTTTTGTTCCAAGTGCGCCAAAGACGCGGTTCCCGGGATCGGCAGCATCACAGGTGATCGTTCCAAGAGCCAAGCCAGCGCGACCTGAACAACGCTCGCTGCGTGGGCCTTTGCCGCGACATTCAGCGGGTTCTCAGATTTCAAACCTCCGCCTCCTCCGATTGGAAACCATGGCAGAAAACCAAGATTCTTTTTCTCGCAATAGACCAGAACGTCTTCCGATTTGCGGTCCTCAATGTTGTACCGGTTCTGCACACTCACGATCGGAACAATCTTCTGCGCCCGCTCGATTTCATCCGGGTCCACGTTGGAAAGTCCAATGTGGCGAATCTTTCCGGCATTCTGCATTTCCTTGAGCGCGCCCAGCGATTCCTCAATGGGGACTTTGGAGTCGACCATGTGCAATTGATAAAGATCGATTCGCTCGCGGCGTAGCCGCTTGAGGCTTCCTTCGACAGCTTGTTTTAGATGTTCTGGTCGTCCATTTGGCACCCACTGACCGGGTCCCGGGCGGGTCAGGCCGCCTTTGGTCGCTATAACGAGACCTTGCGGGTAGGGATGGAGCGCTTCTGCGATAAGCAGTTCGCTCGTTTCCGGCCCGTACGAATCCGCTGTATCGATCAAGTTCACACCAAGCTCGACCGCGCGTCTGAGAACTTTGAGCGCGTTCTGCCGATCGGGTGGCCAACCCCAAACGCCTTCCCCGGTGATGCGCATTGCGCCAAAGCCGAGCCGGTTGACTGTCAGGTCGCCGTCCAATTTCCAAGTGGTATTTATGGCCATTTTCGTTTTCGTTGTTGAGTCAGCTCCGAAAATTACATCCGATTCTCCCGCAACAAGCGCCGCTCCAGTTGCAAGCGTTGTCCCAAGAAATGCTCGGCGAGTAATGACTGCATTATCATTCAGGTCTGAACCTTTTTTGTGCACGCGTGCTCAGCGTACGTCCACGTATATCACTGTCAACGCAGTGGCGGCCCAGTCGCCCGTCTGCCATTTCACCCTGTCTCATGTGCTTTTGTTCCGTTCGTGCATCAGGACCGCAAATGCCTCTTCAAGATCTTTGCCGAGAGTCAAAATGCCTGCCGCGTGTCCGGCCATGACAAGAATCTTTCTGGTTCGCACATCGGTCTGCTTGAAGAGCTCCATGATTTCGTACGCTAGCTGAGGCGTGCCGTAATCAATGGTCTTCGAGCTTGTCGGAGCTTGATTCAGCAGAGCCGCCCACAGTCTTGAGTCGTGGCAATGAATAATCGCCCCAGCCTTGGCATCGGATTCATAAATTGCAGCATGCGTCAACGATTCCGACGAAGGAATCGTTGAACCTTCGTATTGAAGCCAGTTCCTTTCGAAATCGTAGGCCACCACTTTCGCGCAATCCGCCAGAGTCAATTCTGGTATTCCGCCGGTCGCGGATCCGGTGATATAAAAATTGTCGGTCGCGCCGTCCCTTATGCTCAGATTGCCGAAGCCAATACCATTTGAATCCATGCCGATCAGACCTAGCGGGAGAAGTCGTCGCCGGTATGCATTCAATTCAGCAAGACCGCTAAACGGAGTGGTCTCGGTAGCCGTGCGTTCGCACGAAAACTTTACGTATTCGCTCACGGTGCCCGTTCGGGAAAAAGCGCGCGGATACTTTTGTCGTTCGCTTCACACACGCCTCGCTCAGTGATTAATCCAGTTACCAGACGGGCCGGTGTGACATCGAAACCATAGTTTGCCGCCGCGCTTCCCTCCGGCGTAACGCGCACTTCCACCTGTTGTCCTTCGAGCCACCCGTCAACACACCTCACTTCCTCTGCGCTGCGCTCTTCAATCGGGATTTCTTTTAATCCGTCCCGCATGCTCCAGTCGAGCGAGGACGAAGGCAGTGCTACATAGAAAGGAACGTTATTATCTCTCGCGGCCAGCGCCTTCAGATACGTCCCGATTTTGTTCGCAACGTCTCCCGTGTAAGTCGTACGATCGGTTCCAACGATCACCAAATCCACTTCGCCGCGTTGCATCAAGTGCCCTGCCGCACTGTCGGCAATCACGGTATGCCGCACGCCGTGTTCGCTCAGCTCCCATGCCGTCAGTTTGGAACCCTGATTTCTGGGTCGCGTCTCAGCAACCCACACGTGAACCGGCAACCCCCTGTCGTGCGCCGCATAGATCGGCGAGGTGGCGGAACCATAGTCAACAAACGCGAGCCATCCTGCATTGCAATGCGTGAGCACATTGACCGGCTTTCCCGGTTTCTTTTGGGCGATCTGTTCAATGAGCTTTAACCCATGCTGCCCAATCATGCGGCACTGCTCTGCATCTTCCTCCGCAATCAATCGGGCTGTGCGCAAAGCAAACGCGATCTTCTCGTCGGCGGTCTTCGCGCCCGCGATATTTTTTAGCTGGCGGTCTATTGCCCACGAAAGGTTCACGGCCGTCGGCCTGGTTGCCCTGAGTTGCCCCGCTGCATGGACCAGATGTTCATCGAATGAACCGCTCGGCGCAGCCTCCTTTGCTGCCAGATACATTCCATACCCCGCGCTCGCACCAATCAACCCAGCCCCGCGAACATGCATATCGCGAATCGCCGTCGCCATCTGTTCGACGGTGCGAATTTCTTCGATCACGAACTGGTGAGGCAAGAATCGCTGATCGATCAGTTCGACTACGCATTCATCGCCTGGCTTAAGCCAAATCGTTCGAAAATGTCTGCCGCCTACCTTCACGCGTTATGGTTAACTCGCTAATCGTCGCACTTCCTAAAGATCAATTCCCATCGGGATAGCACCAGGAATTTTCTCCCAGCCAACATGTTCCCAGAATTTCGCGCCGCGCTCGTTATCGTCGGCCACCATGATGATAACGCGTTTAATGCCAGCTCTGCGCAGGCCATCCAGGCATTCCTCCAGGAGAGGCTTGCCGAGTCCCCATGCCTGATACGCCGGATCAACCGCCAAATGGTAAATGTGTCCGCGGCGTCCATCATTTGCGCACAAGGCGACTCCAACAATTGCCGATCCGTCGACTGCCACCCTGCTCAGCCCTGGGTTTCGGGCGAGAAATTGAGCAATGCCTTCCCTCTCATCACCTTCAGCGATCTCGAGACCCTCGACGCGGTCCCAGAGCTGAACCGCCGCGTTGTAATCGCTGATGCAAAATTCTCGGGTGTGAATCTTGTGGCTCATGCTGTATTCGCCTCCTTTCATATTGACCGAACACATTCGTATCGAACAAATCTTTTCCAATTGGTGAGCTGACTATGAAATATAAACATACCATTTGTTTTTTGGTAATTGTGACGGCGATGTATGCGAACGCCCAGCCAAAGCCCTCCGCAACCTTGATCATAACCAATGCGGCTGTTTACACGGTAGACAAACAGCATCCAAGGGCAGACGCAGTGGCTGCGATCGGTGACCGCGTTGTGGCGGTGGGGTCGAGTGCCGAAATCAATTCGTGGCGCGGTCCGTCGACCAGAGTGATTGATGCCGGCGGCAAGCTCGTGTTGCCGGGATTTAACGACGCACACGTGCATTTCATACCTGGTGGGGCGCAGCTCGACCAGGTTCAGTTAAATGATGCAGCAAACCCGGAGGAGTTCGCCAAGCGCATCGCGGCGCAGGTAAGTAAGATCCCGAAAGGCGAATGGATCCTAGGTGGTCGTTGGGATGAAACCAAGTGGCCCAAACCCCAGCTTCCGACCAAAGAGCTCGTCGATCCTGTGACCGGAGCGACGCCCATTTTTGTAGAGCGCTACGACGGGCACCAAGCGCTCGCCAACTCGGCTGCGATGAAACTGGCTGGCGTTGACGCGAAAACTCCGGATGTCCCCGGGGGAGTAATCATGCGCGATGCCAGCGGAAATCCCACCGGCATTTTCAAGGATGCGGCGCAGGAGCTAATCTACAAGGTAATCCCACCCATGTCGCACGAACAACGGCTGCGCGCTGCTCGCCGAGCGCTGGAGCACGCAGCGTTGCTGGGCGTCACCAGCGTGCAGCACATGAATCCTGAGTTTGCCGATGTGGCTGCCTATTCCGAGCTCGCGGAAAAGGGTGAACTCACGACACGCATTTACGCGGTTCCGATGGAAACGAACTGGCAGGACCAGGCAAAAGTTGGCATTCGTCACGCGTGGGGATCGAGCTATTTGCGACTCGGCGCAGTCAAGGGTTATGCCGACGGGTCGTTAGGCTCGAGAACGGCTTACATGTTCGAGCCATTTTCCGATGATCCAAAAAACCGCGGCTTGTTGAGCGACGAAATGCATCCGCCGACCGCGATGCGCGACCGCTTGATGCAGGCGGATGCCGCCGGCTTGCAACTGCGCGTTCATGCGATCGGCGACCGCGCGATTTCCATGATGCTAGATATTTTCGCCGATATCGAAAAGGCACACGGATATCATGACCAGCGGTTTACCATTGAGCACGCGCAGCACATGGCGCAGAAAGATTTCACCCGTTTCGCTAGCCTCCACGTCATCGCTTCGATGCAACCCTATCACGCCATCGATGACGGCCGCTGGGCGGAAAAACGTCTCGGTCACGACCGCGCGCGATATAGCTACGCGTGGCGTAGTTTCCTCAATCACGGCGTAACGCTGGCTCTTGGGACGGATTGGCCTGTCGCTCCACTTAATCCGATCCTGGGACTTTACGCTGCGGTGACCCGCGCCACACTGGACGGCAAGAACCCGGATGGTTGGATCCCGGAGGAGAAGATCACCCTGCCTGAGGCAGTGGAAGCCTACACGATCGGTTCGGCGTTTGCCGAATTTCAGGAACACGAAAAGGGATCCATTACACCTGGCAAACTGGCTGACATGGTCATCCTGAGTGACAACATTTTTGACTTCAAACCGGAAGCCATTCGCAGCGCGAAAGTGGAAAGCACGATTGTGGGAGGCAAGGTCGTGTACGAAGTGCGGTGAAGGTGTATTCGGAGCTTGGCGCAAATACACGAGAGTTCTGTCTGAAATTTTACAATTTCTTTCTCGTCATCGCTGCCGGTCTCGTCTCGGCCGCATTGTTATATTTCGGTACCGGCCTGCATCCGATTTGGTGGTTGCTCTGGTTGGCGCCGGTTCCGGTGCTGGCGATTGCACCACGACTTCACGGCGGCGCTGCTTTTCTGCTCGGTCTCATTGCGTGGCTCATCGGCGAAATGAACCAATGGAACTACGTCAGACATCAGATCGAACTGCCACCGCAAATCATCATTCTTTACTTTCTAGTTCCTGCCGTGGTTTTCGGTTTGGGTGTTCTGTTCATGCGCAGTTTTTTGAGGCGCGGCTGGCCCTTCCTAGCTGCGCTTGCTTTTCCTGTTTATTGGGTGGCATGCGAATATCTCAACGCGATTGCATCGCCTCACAGCACGTGGGGCAATCTCGCTTACACACAAATGAATTGTCTCCCAGTGATCCAAATCGCTTCGATCACCGGCATTTGGGGAATCAGTTTCATCATGTTTCTGTTTGCCGGAACTACTGCAGCTCTGTTGAGCGGCGCGGGAAAACCATGGCAACGTCGCGCGCTCGCTATTGCTGTCGGTGCCGCCGTGTGCGCCGTATTTGTTTTTGGTAAATGGCGTTTGCAGTCAAATTCTTCGGCTCAACCTGTTGCAGTGACACTTGTCGCAAAGGATGTGCCGATGAGCGTTTACCTCGGCTCTGAAGAACAAGCCCTGCAGCTATTCCGCGAGTATGCCGAAGAAGTGCATCACGCTACTCCGGCTGGAACAGAGGCTGTCGTTCTCCCCGAAAAAATCGGGCGCGTCAGCGAGAGCGCATTAGCGGAGGTGGACACTCTCTTTTCTTCGGCTGCGACTGCTACACGTGCGGCGATTGTCCTGGGCTTGGTTCGGAAAACGCCATCTGCTGGCTTCAATTCCTCCCGCTTCTATTCGCCTGGTGGGAGAATGGAAGCGAACTACGACAAGCATCATCTGTTGCCAGGCGTAGAGCCTGAAAAACCTGGCGATAAACGAGTGCTGCTCGATCAGCCGTCGGGTCGTTGGGGATTGCAAATTTGCAAGGACATGGACTTTCCCGAGCTCAGCCGCGAATACGCCCTGCAGGGTGCGAACCTGTTGCTGGTGCCGGCGTGGGACTTTAATCTCGATCGATGGTTGCACGCGCGGATGGCCGTGCTGCGCGCGGTCGAGAACGGTTTCGCGCTGGCCCGCTCGGCGCGCAATGGCCTGCTCACTCTTAGCGACAATCGCGGTCGCATCATTGCGGAAACGGCGACGGTGCCAGGCCGCTTCGTATCGATCACTGGGAAAGTGAACGTCGCGCACGAGCAAACTTTTTACACCCGAACGGGCGATTGGTTCGCTTGGCTTTGCGTCGCCATGTTCGTCATCCTGCTGACGTTTCCATTTCTTGCGCGATCAAGAAGTCCATAGCAATCAACTGCGGATTGCGCGAGCGGCTTGCGGATTTACGCGAACTGTCCGACTGAAACAATGTGAAGGAATTCAGCATTTTTATTCTCGCGATTCTTGCAACCGTCACCTGCGGCTGGGCTAATCTGGGCGACGGCGACGACAAAATTGAGGATTCGTATGGATCAATAATCCAGCGAAGCCTGCGTGACGATGGGACGGTAAGCGTGCTCTATCATAAAGATCGGTATCTTTACATGGTAGCCTTTAATAATGGCCGGAGCGTTTCCGAAAGCTATTTTCACGTGAAGGGCACCGATCTTTCCGAAAAAGAGATCACGAAATTCCTCAAGGCAAACGCCGCCGGCGCCACGTGGACCTCTAACAAAGAGGCCAAGAAACGAAGTTTCAAACGCAGTGATGGCAAGGCCGAGGCAACTTACGGAAACGTGAATGGTCGCTCCGCGCTAACGGTGCGGGAAGTTCACGGAAAACCTTAGCAACGCGCGTCAGTTCTTCGGGCAAGGCCCTTAGTCGTCTTCAGACGGCAGGGCGCGCTTTGATTCAACGAGAAACGCTCTGCAACATGTTGACAAAGGGCTCTTGTTACGATTGAATATCGCGCGTTAGTTTCCCCTTCTCGCTAGCCATTCTCTCGGCGAGGTGTTGTTCGGAAATTCGCAGGTTTCAATCAGCAATTGCACAGGAGCCCAACGTATGGCGGGACATAGTAAGTGGTCGAAGGTCAAGCGGTTTAAGGGCGCGATCGATGCTAAACGCGGCAAGATCTTCAGCAAATTATCGAAAGAGATTACGATCGCGGCAAAAGCCGGCGGGGGCGATCCAAGCGGCAACCCGCGTCTACGCAGCGCGATCCAGGCTGCGCGGGCGCAGAGCATGCCCAACGATAATGTCGAGCGCGCAATCAAACGTGGCACGGGCGAGGGTAGGGACGGCGAACAATTCGACGAGATTGTTTACGAAGGTTACGCGCCGGGCGGCGTGGCGATCATCGTTGAGACTGCAACGGACAACAAGAATCGCACCGGCGCGGAGATCCGCAGAATCTTCACCCAAAACAATGGCAACCTCGCATCGAGCGGGAGCGTCTCGTACATGTTCCACAGGAAAGGCCAAATCACCGTCCCTCGATCGAGCATTGACGAGGATCGGTTGCTGGAGGTCGCTTTGGAGGCTGGCGCGGAGGAGTTGACAACCGATGAGGATCAGTATGTTATTACCACTTCCCACGATCAGCTCTACGCCGTAGCTGAGGCGCTCAAGAAAGCAGGCGTCACTACCGATGGGCAAAAGTTTACGTTTATCCCCGATACTACAATCGCGGTCAGGGACGAGGCCGTGGCGCGTCAGGTGCTTCGCTTGTGTGATGCACTCGAAGAGGACGACGACGTGCAAAACGTCTATTCAAATCTAGATATTCCCGACGAATTGCTGGCCAGGTTGCCGGCCTGAAAAAGTATTGTCTGTAGGAAACGTGTTAAGGCTCTGCCCCGCCGCAGTGAAGAATCTCAGCTTATGAACGAAGAAAACGAAAACCAACCTGTACCGACCGAGTCCGCCATGCCGGAGCAACGCCAGCATCGCTCGCGCCGTCGATTTCCGCGAAGACGTTACCGCGACCGGGGCGATCGGTTCAGGCGCGATAATTCCGAAGAATCGCCAAACTCCTCCTCAACAAGCGCTGATGTCGCTGGTCCGAACGTCGGTGTTGAGACTCTCGATCGGCCCGCTTCAGGATCAGGCGAAGCCGTCGGGGGCGCTGTTGAGACCGGCGAACAAGTTCAAACTGAGCCGGAGTTTGGCGAAGGCATCATCGAAATTTCCGGCAAAGGCTTCGGCTTCCTGCGCGATCCAAAACGCAACTTTGTGCAGACGCCGCAGGACATTTTTGTCACACCTGAAATTGTGCGCCGCTTCGCCTTGCGCGACGGGATGTGGATTTACGGTGAGACTCGTCGCGGCAGCCGTGGCCCGCAGTTGGTCAAGCTACTGACGATCAATGGCGAAGAGCCTCCGAAATATCAGGGGCTCCGTCCATTTGAAGAATTAACCACCATCAACCCGAATAAGAAGATCAAGCTCGAGACAGTGCCGGACCGTTACACGACGCGGATCATGGACTTGATGACGCCGTTGGGAATGGGCCAACGCGGGCTCATCGTCGCGCCGCCGCGCACAGGTAAAACAACGCTCCTGCATCACATCGCCGATGCGGTCGCAAAGAATCACCCCGAGATGGACCTGATCATTCTTTTGGTGGATGAGCGTCCAGAAGAGGTGACCGATTTTCGGCGCTCGCATCCGACAGCGCAGCTTATGGCCAGTTCCAACGATGCAGACATCAAGAGTCACACGCGCATTTCGCAGCTGGCAATCGAACGGGCCAAGCGCCTCGTCGAAGCAGGAAAACACGTATTCATCCTGCTCGATTCCATCACGCGCACCGCTCGGGCGTTCAATAATGCATTGTCCGGTGGAGGTCGCACGATGAGCGGCGGGATCGATGCGCGCGCCATGGAAATTCCGCGAAAAATTTTCGCCGCTGCGCGCAATACCGAGGAAGCAGGTTCTCTCACCATTGTCGCCACAGCGCTGATCGAGACTGGCAGCCGCATGGACGAGCTGATCTTCCAGGAATTTAAGGGCACAGGAAACATGGAAATGGTGCTTGACCGAAAAATCAGCGATCAGCGGATTTATCCCGCAATTGACATCTTTCTCTCCGGAACACGCCGCGAAGAGCTGCTGTTGCAGCCGTGGGAACTGGAGAAAGTCAATCTCATCCGGCGTGGTCTGGCCGGTCACAAACCAGAGGAAGCCATTCAGCGTCTCTTGATGTTTGTGAAAAAATTCCCAACAAACACTGAAATGCTCAAGGGCATTCCCGGCTGATCCGCTCGCGGCCAGTTTTCTGTAACGCGCGGATACGTTCATCTCGATTTTTTGCGCACTCGAAGGCTTTCAAAAAAGTTTTACCGAAAGATCTTTGGGAGGAAGAAGCGGCGATCGCGTGAGATTTCCGAACTGAGCACGTCTGCGATTCATCAAGCAGTGCTTCGCGCAATCGGGGCCGCTTTTCCCGGGCACGCCACTGGAGATTACCTCGACGTTGGCAGCGGCACTGGGGAATTGTTGCGACTGGTTCGGACCCATTATCCTTTCCGTTCCTTTGCCTGCGATTACACCGACAAGCTTGCCGAGGTTGCCGGTTTGGAGATCGATATTGTTGATTTAAACCGGCAGATGCTTCCGTACGGCGACAATCGCTTCGCGCTGGTGACCTGCATCGAAACAATCGAGCACCTCGAAAACTATCGCCAGGTTGTTCGCGAGATCTATCGCGTCCTACAGCCGGGTGGCGTTGCGGTTTTCTCCACCCCGAACATTCTGAATCTGCGCTCCCGTTTGCGCTATCTGTCGTCTGGCTTTTACAACTTATTTGGCCCTCTCGCGCCAGACGATCCCAATATTCACAGCACGCGCGGCCACATTAATCCAGTGAGCTGGTTCTATCTGGCGCATGCTCTTCTCAGCGCGCGATTCCACGATTTGAAGGTAACCATCGATAAGTATCAGCGCCGATCTCTTTTGATATTTCCGTTGCTCATCGGCCCGGTTCGCGCCGCCAACTGGATCGTTTACCGTCGCGACAAGAACACCTACGGCACGCTCGACGAAAGCAATGCCTGGGCTGTTCGAGCGATGAATTCGCCGAATCTACTGCTTGGGCGAACGTTGATTGTTACAGCGGTGAAGCCGCGGTAATGTGGCGTTCGTAGAGCGTGTGAATCGTATCGCGAGCATTGACATAATCGCGGCGAAAAGCGTCAAATACGTGGTAGCCAAGGCGAACGGCAAACTTGCGTTGTTCGTCTGGATCGTTCGGAATCGTCGAAACGCTTCGGTTCTCATAACGTCGCAATACAAGCTCAAAGCGACGGAGCAGTCCGTACGCATCTTTAAGTTTGGCAACTTCGGAATCATTCATTTGCCCGTGTTGGTGCAGTCGATCGATCGCGCGCTCCAAATTCTGCTCCCATAGATCTTCCCGCATCTGCAACGCTTGGACGAGAAATTCCGCCTCTATAATTCCGCCGCGTCCGGTCTTCAAATCGAGGAAATCCGATCCACTTCCTCGTTCGCGCTGGATGCGCTGGAGCATATTGTCGATTTGCACGAAGAGATCGGGCCGCTCGCCGGCTTTTTTCCAATAGCTCTGCGCGATTTCAATGAATCGATTTCCAGCCGGACCAGAAACTGGTCGCGCGCGGCTGAGGGCGTGTATTTCCCAAAGTTGAGCTCGCTGCTCGTAATACGATTGA
>JBGPNR010000020.1:0-13005 GCA_041487635.1 Candidatus Udaeobacter sp.
AGACGGAAGCTCTCGGAAACAACTGATCGACATACAAGAAATCCGGACCGCTGAACATGTAAAATGCGACCGGAATCGGCTGCGTTACTTCGGAAAGATAAGTACCTTCCCACGCGTGCAGTTTTTCAAGTTGGCGGAGATTAAGCTTGGAGAACTCTCTTTCAAAAAATGCGGAGTGTTCCTGCCACGCCGGATCGCGCATGAGCGGCGCAAGCGGGGAATTCTCCGGTAGCGGCATTCCTGCAAGAAAACGCGCTATATCGTTAGGCCCGGCAGCTACCGGCATTGCGCGTGGCGCAGGTTCGGGATTCTCCTGCGCGTAGACGCTGAGCACAGTTGTCAGCACCACCACCATGAAAAGTGTGACGCAAGCGGGTTGCTTGTGACCTCGCCTCTCCCTTCGCAAGGGAGAGGGTAGGGTGAGGGTTTCACTTCGAGAGTCGAGCTTACGCCAACAACCCCTCACCTCAGTCCTCTCCCCTTTGCGAAAGGGGACAGGCGAACTAACGCCGAATATGTATGAAAATTGTGCCACCCTAGTTGCAAAGAATCGCGCATTCATGACGAGCGACCGGGGCGTTTTAGCGCGCAAAAGTAGAGCAGCAATCCAACGAGCGCAGTCGCGAGTCCAGCCAGCGATTCAGTGGTCTTCCAACGAAGAAGGTAAAACATCATCCAAATTGTTATCGTCGCGAAGATAATCGGTGGTAACGGATAGACCCACACCCGATAAGGCCGCGCGAGTTCCGGACGTGTCATGCGCAGCACAATCACGCCCAGCACGGTGAACAGCGAGCAGAGCAACAAACTGAATTGAGTGTATTGCACGACGCTTTCAAAGCTGCGCGTGAGCAGAAGCAAATTGACAATCAGCAACTGCAGCACAATGGCGTTCGTGGGAATACCGTGAAAATTCTTGCGGCCCATCAGTCGCAGCAACCAATGGTCTTCGCCCATCGACATTGTAACGCGCGGCCCGATCCACGTCATCGAACTGATTGCAGAAATCAAGCCGAGACAAATCACTGCGCCGGCAACTCGCCCGCCGTTTGCGCCAAAGATGTGTTTGCCTGCGATCAAGGCTACTTCGAGTTGACCCTTCAATTCCTGGGCAGGCGTGGTGGCGAGAAAAATCGCATTAAGAAGCACATAAAGCACGATCACCATGCCTGTGCCGACAAGTAAGGAGCGCGGCACATTTTTTTCCGGCTGCTTAATCTCACTGGTGATATAGACCGCTGCGTTCCAGCCGGAATAAGAATACATCACGTAAACCAGCGCCACTGCAAAGGGTGCGCCGAAGATTAATGTCGGGTCTCCGGGCGCCGGGAAAAAATCGATCGGCTGCTTCGGGTGAACAAAAAAGCCTGCGACGATTAATGCAGCGGTCAGAAGCAATTTTATGAGTGTGGAAAGATTTTGGAACACGCTGCCAAGTCGCAGGTTCTTAAGATGAAAGAGCGCGACCAGCCAGACTACCGCAAACGAGAAAAAGACTGGTGAGCCAACATCGAGCACGCCCTGCAGGTATTTGCCAAACGCCATCGCGGCCAGTGCAATCGGCGCGGAAAATCCTACTGTCGCAGAAACAAATCCGGCCATGAACCCGAGCGCTGGGTGATAAATCTGCGACAGAAAATGATACTCGCCTCCAGAGCGCGGCAGTGCAGCGCTGAGTTCGCCGTAACAAAGCGCGCCGCAAAGCGCCGCGACGCCGCCGACAACCCAGAGCATCAGCAGAACAAACCCTGGTTGAATATTCGCCAATTGAACACCAAGGCTCGTGAAAATGCCGGTCCCGATGATGTTGGCAATCACGATGGAACATGCTGTGAGAAAGCCGACGCTGCGCGGAGACGTTCCCCATTCGGCACTAGAATGCTCAGCAACAGTGTTCATCGCGGTGTCGACAATCGCGAAATTAGCGGGGGCCGCGAATGGTTTAGAAGTTACGCTTGGATTCATATTGGCGACGGGCTGGCGCTGCATAGTTCACGTCTCCAATTTACCGAGTTGTCAGAAGTCATTCCCGGCGTCACTTTGCAAGTGGCATGAACGTATCTCCCAAGCCCTCCGTTGAAACAGCCAGCCAGCTCGCGGTCTTTCTTGCGAATCGTCCGGGCGCACTTGCGCGCGTGTGTGAAGCGCTGGCCAACGCCGAGATTAACATACAAGCGCTCGCTACGTCTGACACAGTCGATCATACCGTTGTGCGCATGGTCGTAAGCGATCCCACCAAGGCGCTCATGCTCTTGGGCGAAGCGGGCGTGCTCGCGCTCGAGACCGAAGTGCTCACCATCGAGACGGCGAGCGAACCCGGCGTCCTGGCCAAAATCGCCGAACGCCTCGCAGAGGCAAACCTCAACATCGAGTACGCTTATCTTGCCGCCGGTCGCATGGCTGAAAAAGGGCTGATCATTCTTCGGCCGTCAGACGTCGAAAAAGCGCGACGCGTATTGCAGGACTTATAGTGAGCGCAGGCGTACATCTGAGTCGCGCTTACATCCCTGGTGCGATGGCGACTTGGTAGGCCGCGACCTGAGCTTGCTCGCCGTGGCGAGGGCGCGCCGAATGACGCACGTTGAGTCCTTACGGGCGAATCTCGATTGTCGTGCCATCGGGCGTCACGCGCCAGAGTTCCTCGATCTCTTCATCGGTGAGTGCGACGCAACCTGCAGTCCAATCCTTCCAACGGTGAAAGGCGCCAATCCAACCCTGTCCGTTTTGAATTCCATGTATCATGATGTCAGAACCGGCTGAAACTCCGCGCGCAGCCGCACGCTTGTTGTCCTCATCTGAGGGATAAGAAATGTGGAGCGCGAGGTGAAAACTGCTTCGCGCATTTCGGCTGTCGATTGTGTAAGTGCCCTCGGGTGTTTTCATGTCGCCTTCTTTCCGCTTTGGCCCCATGGGGTTGCTCCCTAGTGCGATTCGATAAGTTTTGATCTGCTTGCCATCGCGAAAGATCGACAATCTCCGCGCCGATTTTTCGACGATAATCCGGTCGATTGTGGTTGCGGGCGATAGCGGTTGCCAATTGTGATGCGCGTAGAAGTAGAGCGCCAAAGCGCAAATTATGACTGATGCAGCGAAGATGATCCTGCGATTCACATTGCGAGGTTTCGATTGCCTTAGCCAAAACGCAAACGAGCCGACCCAAGAGTCCGTCGGAAATTAGCCGGTGGCGCAAGCCACCGGTGATAGCCCATTCGTTCCCAAAGCGACGCGAGGACGCGTACGCACCTCCAAAGCTGGCGCAAAACAGCAACTACGTCTCCAGATATTTCGCACGGAGTGCTTTTGGAGTGCGATGCGTCTTCGCATCGCTTTCATCGCTTTTATTGCTTGAAGGTCGGCTGCCTTGCGGACGCCGATTGGCTGAATTATCGCGTTGAGCGGCAAACGAAGCTTGTCCGAGGTTCTCTCCACATTTGTCTCCGCCGTTCGTGATTGCCAATGCGTACCCGATGCTGGATAAATGCGCGGCGCGTTTATGACTCCGGTAAGAACCTGGCTCGGTTATCCATACCCTTTGGGCGCGACGTGGATGGGGAACGGTGTCAATTTCGCCATCTTTTCCGAGCACGCTACCGGTATTGACCTTTGCTTATTCGACAATATTGAGGCGACCGAAGAAAATTTTCGTATCCCGGTCACCGAACGCACCGATCAGGTCTGGCACGTGTTTTTGCCTGATGTCCGGCCCGGGCAATTATACGGCTTCCGCGTTTTGGGTCCGTACGATCCAGAACACGGATTGCGTTTCAACAGCTCGAAACTTCTTCTCGACCCTTACGCGAAAGCTATCGCCGGAGAAGTGATTTGGGCAGATGAAATGCTCGGTTACGTAGTCGGCGACAAGAAGGAGGATTTGACGCAGGACTTCCGTGACGACGCATGGGGCGTGCCGAAGTCGGTGGTCATCGACACCGGATTCGATTGGCAACGCGATCGCAGACCCCGGACCCCGTTGCCTAATTCCATGATTTACGAGGTGCACGTCAAAGGCTTTAGCAAACTCTGGCAGGAAGTTCCGGAGCAATTGCGTGGTACGTACGCGGCACTCGGCAGCCCGGCGGCCATCGATTATTTGCAAAAACTTGGCGTGACTGCGGTCGAGCTGCTGCCAGTGCACGCCCACATTGACGACAAAAATTTAGTCGATCGCGGCCTGACGAATTACTGGGGCTATAACACAATCGGATTTTTCGCGCCGCATGCGCAGTACTCAAGCAGCGGGCAAATGGGCGAACAAGTTTCCGAGTTCAAAACGATGGTCCGCAGCCTGCACGCGGCGGGGATCGAAGTGATTCTCGACGTGGTTTACAATCATACTGCCGAAGGAAATCAGCTCGGCCCGACGCTTTGCTTCCGCGGAATTGACAATCCCACTTACTACCGGTTGCAGCCGGAGAATCCGCGTTTGTATCTGGATTTCACCGGCACCGGCAACACTTTCAATCTGTTGCATCCCCGTGCGCTTCAGCTGGTGATGGATAGCCTGCGTTATTGGGTTCTCGAAATGCACGTGGACGGATTCCGCGTTGATCTCGCCGTCACTTTGGCCCGTAATGGGGGCTTCAACAAACTGCACCCTTTCTTCGAAATTATTCAACAGGATCCGATTCTCTCGCAGGTAAAACTAATCGCAGAACCGTGGGACGTGGGCGAAGGCGGCTACCAGGTCGGAAATTTTCCGCCGTCGTGGTCGGAGTGGAACGGCAAATATCGCGACGCGATCCGCGGTTTTTGGAAAGGTGATGAGGGCTGCATCGGCGAAATGAGCTATCGGCTGACCGGAAGCCCCGACCTTTATCAACATGATGGGCGACGCCCATACGCCAGCATCAATTTTGTCACCTCACACGATGGTTTTACGCTGAACGATCTGGTCAGCTACAACGAGAAGCATAATGAACTGAACGGCGACGGGAACAACGACGGCGACAATAACAATCTCTCATGGAATTGCGGTGTCGAAGGTCCAACCGACGACCCCCAGATCAACGCCCTGCGCGAACGGCAGCCGCGGAATTTCCTGACCACACTTTTTCTTTCGCAAGGCGTCCCCATGCTTTTGGGTGGGGACGAGTGGGGACGAACGCAGAAGGGCAACAACAACGCTTATTGTCAGGACAACGAGATCAGCTGGTTCAATTGGAAGCACGACGAAAAGCAGAACCAATTTCTGGGGTTCACGCGAAAGTTGATTTGGTTTCGCAAGGCGCATCCGGTATTTCGCCGGCCAAAATTTTTTCAGGGCCGCCGGATACGCGGCTCCGAAATCCGGGACGTGATGTGGTTCAATCCCGGCGGAAGCGAGATGAGCGAGGAAGAATGGGCGTCGCCGTTCGTCCGCTGCGTCGGCATGCTGCTCAGTGGCGACACAGTGGACGTTGTTAATTTTGAAGGCGAACCGATCCGCGACGACACGTTTTTGCTGCTGATTAATGCCCATTATGAAGCAATACCTTTTGTGCTTCCCGGCCAGGAGAATCTCGAGTGGGAATTGGTTCTCGACACGATGGATCCGAACGGGTTTTTGGCGGAGCCGAGAAAATTCGCATCTGGCGATGATGTCGATATTGCCGGGCGAGCCTGCTGTTTGCTGCAACTGGTACGCGGAGCGCAAGCTCAGGCGCGCGAGGAATCCTGGAGAAAACGGCCTGTCCAATTTCCACCGTTCAGCGCAGAGGAAGAACGTGCTCGCCGCAAATAGCGCGCTTGCCAGGGAGGCAAAATTCAGGCAACGCAATCTTGTTGCGGGAAACGAATTAGTTTATAGAGATACCAAGCGCGTGTTATCATGCGCGGCCAATTTTTTGGTCAGTGAGTGTTCATGACAGCGAGTTCTCTTATAATCGTCACTGATCGCGGCAGTTTGAAAGCATACCGGGTGAACGAGACGCCGACGCGCGGCCCGAGCCTGCAATTAGTACAGGCCTTCAACATCACCGACGCGCACGGAAGGCTGGTCGATAAAGTGAGCGATTTTGCCGGTCGCTTCCCAGTGAGCGACGGCGCGGGCCGTCATCATGGGGCGGCTTCCATTGCGGAACGGACGCAGATCGAGGTGGAAACCGATCGCCGCATTCACAAAGAGCTCGCCGATCAAATCACGAAAATCGTCTCGAGCAACGGAAAGGAAGGCTGGTCGTTTGCCGCGCCTGCTGAAATTCATTCGGCGATTGTTGAGCTTTTGCCTCCGGCAGTGCGCGACCGGATTGTCGAACACGTGAAATCGGATTTGGTGAAAATGGAATCGGCGAAACTTGTCTCGCGGTTTCGCTCGCTGCAGCAAATCTAATGGCAAGATGCTCGAATATTTTTGTTCCCTCAACGTCTGGGCCCTCGTTAGTATCTAATTAATTATGCAATTGCCTGTTAAGCTCTCGTACCGGGGTCTGGAGAAATCTGACCAGATCGACAATCTCGTTTTCGAATATGCAGCGCGACTTGAGAAATTTTGCGATCACATCAATCGCTGCGACGTGGCCGTCGAGCAAACCAATCACACGCATCACAAAGGCAATCCGTACCGGTGCCGCATCGATGTGACTGTCGCGCGGGGCCACGAGCTGGTCGCAGATGAAAGGCAGATGGACAACGGCACGCACCAGCCGCTCAACAAAGTGATCCACGACGCTTTCAAAACAATGGAACGCGAGTTGCGCCGCGTCGTGGACAAGCAAAGACGCGACGTAAAAACGCACGCCGATACGCGTTCACCGAAATAGATCGTGACGATATTCGCAATCAGGTAGGGGCGATTGACCTCAATCGCCCGCCCCCATGGTGAATCATCCCGCCCCGAGGCGTCCGGTCCGAAAACAATTAGACCATTCGGCTCATTTCCATGGGCGATTCGGCGCGACCTATTTCATAACAATCTGCTGCCAAGTGCGTGGATTGAATCAGCTTTGTAACGAGCGGATTGCGTCAGCGATTTTCGAGACCGCGCGTCGATATCACGCTTTGCAGCGATGCTATGTGAAATTGCTTCTACTAATGCCGGACCATCTGCATATGTTGATTGGTGTCCCAGGCAATGCCCGACTTTCCAATCTCATCCGCGATTTTGAACGGATCACGACCCGAATCGCGAAGATCGATTGGCAACGAAATTTCTTCGATCATCGATTGCGGCATGATGAGAGTGAATATGAGAAAGTGGCATACATTCGTGCGAATCCTGTTCGCGCAGGACTGATCACGGAAAGCGAAGAGTGGCCATATGCGATCGATGCGAACGATCTGGATTCAGGAACGCTGGCGTCGATTAAGCGCAGCGCGGGCGATTGAGGTCAATCGCCCCTACCTTGGCGTACTTATCGGCGCCAAGAAAATGCAGCGAAACGTACGGCTGATCGCCAATTACCCAGCTGTCGTGCGGTACAGGCGGGATGTAAAAGAGCTCTCCCGCTCGCAGCTCGACGACGCGTCCATCATCGAATGCAGCCGTCGCGGCTCCGGAGAGCACCAATCCAACGTGCTCAACGTTGCACCGAGTCGCGCCCACGCTCGGGCCGACGTGCTCGCTCCACTTCCACCCTGCTTCATAAGTGGCGCGACCAATCGTTATCCCGCCGAGATGCACCAATTCGAAACGACCTTTCTCCATCACGCGAACTTCGTCCGGCGCGTCAAAGGATTTGAGAATAACGGCTATCTCGTCGCTGCTCATGCGTGACTCAACAGCGAAAAACTCGCTCGTAAAATCAAAAGTACTCTTCGCGTTCCGAAAGCGTCGCGGTCATTGGCGGATTGGGAAAAGCGCTTCGAGGCCAGGCGATTTGGTGCCGGCAAAACTCAGCCGCAGCTAGTGTCCGCCGGGCGCCGGTTTGCCGCGGGCCGCCGCATGCGGGCCCAGTGGTGCTGGATCACGACGACTTGGGTGTAAAGGATCCAGGCCAGCATCAGCGTACACAGCAGCGCCAGTAGATTGAAAAGAAACAGCAGCCGCGACTTGCGAGTATCCAGTCGGGCCTGCAACGCCGCGATGTCCGCCTGCACCCCGTGAACGTTGGTCTGCACCTCGCCCAGTCGGGTGTCGATGCGCTGCGTGAGTCGGTTGAGCGTGGCGACGGTCTCAGCGGTGACGTCGTTGTTCTGCCCAGCTACCAGTGCCCGCAGCGTGCCGCGCAGCTGCGTCGCGTCCGCGGACAGCTCTCCGAGCCGGTTAAAGGCGTCGTCCAATGCCGCCAGCCGCGGAGCACGGTCAGCCATCATTGGAAGCGAGTTCATAACACTGACGGTGTTGGCCACAGTGCTCACCGCATTCCGCACAGGAGCCAAAACCTGCTGCATCTGCGCGATGCGCGGCGCGAGATTCGTCTCTAAGCGCTCGTTCAGCGCGTTGAGCACCGGGCTGTTCGCTTGCGCCTGTGCGCCCGCGGCGGTGATGGTCTCGGAGGCTTGCCGCACCTCCGTCCGGCTCGGCGCGATGAGGTCGTCCACTCGCTCCACTCCGGCGTTGACCACCCCGACTCCGGTCTCAATGACACCAAATACCTTCAGCGCGACGTCGGTGGCCTTGCGATCAACGAACCACGCGCCAAAGATCCCGAAGAGGCTCAGGACGATGAAAAGTACGGCAAGGACAATTGCGCCAATGCGAATTGTCTTCTCGAGGATTGGCATGCTCGGTTCCGATGTTCTCTGAGGCCGAGAAGCGTTGAATCGTTAAGGGGTCACAGGGGTGCTAATCACGGCGCTTGGCCAATCCCCAATACGCCAGAAACGCTGTCAATACCAGCAGGGGACTAACGACCAAAAAGAAACCGTACGGGTGTTGAGCCAGAGGAATACCACCTACGTTCATGCCAAACAAGCCCGCTACGAGGTTGATTGGCAACGCCAACACAGTTACTAACGTTAACACAAACAGTGTGCGATTGGTCTGTGCATCGACAAGCGCGGCTAGTTCTTCCTGAAGCTGTTTGACCCGCTCAACCAAAGCCGCGGTTTCGCTGATGGAGGTGGAGAACTTCTCTGCGGCTTGTTGCAGGTTCTGAAGCTCTGCTTCTGTCATCCAATCTGGAGGCCGGTTAAGAAGGCGAAAGAATGCAGCCGGTTCCGGGGCCAGAACTCGTTGGAGCCGAACTAACATCCGCCGCAGAGAACCCAGTTCGCTGCGACTAATGGAAATGCGCTTGGCCAGCAACCGATCTTCCATGGGATCCACTCGCTTGGTGGATCTCCGCACAATCTCAAACAGCACACTGGCCTGATCTCGTAACAAGTGCGACAGAAGTTCAATCGGCGAACGAAAGACCTGGCCCGCTTGCACCGCCTCTCTAAGTTGGTCAACTGAGCGAAATGGCCGACGGCGCGCGCTTACAAGCACGCGCGGCTTTATGCAAAGACTGGTCGTCGCAACCGCCGATGCGTCAAACGTGAAATCCAGGAGCACATCGTGAATATGCGCCACGAGTGAGTCTCCGTCTTGCACCAGATGAGTGGAGTCTATATCGCTACGCAAGCATTCGTAGAAGGTATCGGGCAAGTTTAGATACCGCCGTAGCCACGGTTCAGAATCCGAATGGGAAATCGAAAAATGCAACCAGAGGAATTCATCCGATACGCCTGGACCAGGCGCAGTCAAAAACTCAACCGCCTCCTCCGAAGTAATTGACCGTGGCGGCTGGTTAGGGACAAAATGATAGCCCCAGATCAGCCCGTATTGGTCTGTGTCGGAAGCAGGATCAATATTTTGGGCTGGAGCCGCCTTAGGTTGCTGGGTTGCCTCCATCGGTGGTTAATGCTTCTGCAGTCGCTTACACATTATGTCGCCGGGCCGCTGATGCCAAACACACGGTCCGAGTGGTGTCCAGCCCAGGTGTGAATACCACGCCTGCTTGTCGAGCGTGAACAAATAAAGAGTCTGTATCCCTCGCGACCGAGCTTCGTGCTCGACGGTGGCGCAGAGCGCGGCACCAATACCGTGACGACGAAAATGTGCGCCGACAAATACGCCGCCGAGCCAGGGAGTCAGATCTTCGCGGCCCTCAAGATCATGCACGCGAAGGGCGGCAGTCCCGAGAAGTTGTCCATTCGCATGCGCGACCCATGCAATAGGCAACTTATCTCGATTCATGTGCGCCTTCAGTTTTTTGATTCGAGCATCAGGAGTTCGTTCGCCAAGAATAGAGTTCCACTCTTCAAAGAGCCACTGCCCCAATTGCGGGAGGTATTCTGGATGCTCAATCAGATAGCTGATCCGAACTCCGCGCATATCAATTCAATGTTGAGACTCAACGAGACACAGGATCAGTTGGCCAGCACTTGGAAAATTGAGCGGCACATCATCGGAAGCTTAAAACAAAGTGCTGGGTTCGCTCCATCGATTGGTTAGATCGCGGGCGTGCCAGAGCAAAAGCGAAATCTACCATGGCCAAATCAGAAATCGCTGCCATCTCGGCAGCTGAGCGATGTAGCGACGATTCGCGTCCGAGAGGCTGAGCAATGCGATAATACCGATGACAAGCGCGACGCCGCTTCCGATGTAAAACAGCTTTGATGCAAATGCGACCCACTCTGTAGTGGGAACCAGCTTTCCTCCGGCAAGGATGGTTTCATCGCGAAGAAATGGTAATGCACGATGCCGAACCAGAGTTGCCAGAACTAGCGCGGCGAGCGATCCGAGAAAGCAACCCATCGGGCTGAACCACGGCTTTTTCATGCGGTGTCCCTTATGCGGTGCGAGCGTAAACTGCCGGCGGTGATTTGCGCGGTCGACAGATGCCAGGGTGGCGAAATTGGCAGACGCGCCAGACTTAGGATCTGGTGGAGAAATCCTTAGGGGTTCGAGTCCCCTCCCTGGCATTTCAATTGGGGAGGACGCGCGGTGGCCGGTGGTGAATGCGCCGGACCCGTATTCCAAGGACGCACCATCGCAATCTGAAGCTTCCCAGTCGCAAAGTTGCTGAAATGCTCCGCCAGAACGACTCTATCACCGCAGCCTTCCGGCAATGTCATGAAACGCGGCCGTGCGAGTGTCTGGTCCGTTCAAGCGGCACCCGTAGGCCTTAAGTCCCATTGCCGCCGGCAACCGCAAGGCTCAAATTGAGCATAAGCCGCCCGAATTATGAGCAGTGATCGTAAAAAAACTGATTCATCTCAACGCATGGAACAGAAGCGCAGGGAAAGTGAAGAGCAGCTCAGTTTGCTCCAAACGATCACAAGGGAACTGGCGGCGGCCGACGATCTCTCGTCTGCGTTGAAAATTGTGCTTCGTCACGTTTGCGAAAAAACGGGCTGGGCACTCGGCCAGGCGTGGATGCCGGACAAGGATGGGTCTATCCTCGTCTGCGACTCAGACTGGTTTTGCGGCGAGGGCGACCTGCAAGACTTTCGAGTTGCGTCCGAGGCACATCAATTCAAGCCGGGTGTTGGGTTGCCCGGCCGCGTGTGGGAGTCGAAACAGGCGGTATGGGTTGAGGATGTCACCGACGATCCGAACTTTCCGCGATCCGAGGCGGCCCGGACGATCGGTTTGAAAACGGGCGTCGGAATTCCCATTCTTTCAGGGGACCGGGTCATCGCAGTCCTCGAATTTTTCATGCGTGAGTCGCGTGATCAAAACGAGCGATTGCTAAACGTTATCGCGTCCGTCGCCGGGCAATTGGATTTGCTCAGGCGGGCTACGCAGGCAGAGGCGGAAGCGCGAGAGCGGCAATTCCGCACTCTCGCAAACTCCATATCACAGCTCGCCTGGATGGCCGACCGCGAAGGTTACATTTTTTGGTACAACGACCGCTGGTACGATTACACCGGTACTACGCTGGAAGAGATGAAAGGATGGGGCTGGCAGAAAGTGCATCATCCGGACGAAGTCGACCGCGTCGTCGCGCGCATCAAGGTTGCCTTCGCTACCGGCGAACCCTGGGAGGATACGTTTCCTCTGCGAAGCAAGAGCGGCGAATACAGGTGGTTTCTGTCACGTGCCCTGCCGATCTTCGACGCGGACGGCAAGGTAGCGCGCTGGTTTGGCACCAACACGGACATTACCGAACAACGCGAATTGGAGCGGGCCCTCCGTGAGAGCCGCGACCAATTGGAGCGAACGGTGACGGACCGAAACGCCGAGCTTTCCCGCATCAACGAAATCCTGCACTCCATTTTGTCCGACATGGGCGATGCAGTTATCGTTGCCGACAAGGATGAGAACTTTCTCGTCTTCAACCCTGCGGCGGAGCGCATGTTCGGGGCCGGAGCGACGGAGACAAAATCCCACGAATGGTCCCAGCGATATAGTCTCTATTTGCCGGATAAGGTCACGCCCTTCCCTCCTCATGACCTGCCTCTCACCCGCTCGATTCGTGGTGAGGAAGTCAACAACATTGAGATGTTCGTTCGGCATGAAAAAGCGCCACACGGGATCTGGACGCGGGTCACCGGTCGCCCCCTGCGGGATTCTAACGGCGAGTTGTTAGGCGGTGTCATCGTTTGCCGCGACATCACCCAAATTAAAGAGGAAGAATTTTTTCGCGCGGGACAAAGTCGCGTGCTGGAAATGATTGCGGCCGACGCCCCCCTGGCGGATGTGCTTACCAGCCTTGTTCTTCTCATGGAAGGGCAGGCGGAAGGACTACGTTGTTCCATTGTTTTTCTGAACAGGGATGGGAAACACGTGCGTCACGGTGCTGCGCCGAATCTCCCCGAAGCTTATGTGAAAGCGGTAGACGGCGCGCCGATAGGACCACGCAACGGTTCCTGTGGCACAGCCATGTACACGCGACGACCAGTGGTGGTGACCGATGTGATGACAGATCCGCTCTGGGCGGATTATCGTGAACTTGCGCAGATTTGCGGATTGCGCGCCTGTTGGTCGACCCCGATCCTTTCGTGGCAAGGCGATGTCTTGGGTTCGTTCGCGATGTATCGCCAGGAAACGCGCGGACCGCAGCCCGAGGAGACGCGACTGACTGAAATCGCCACCCATATTGCCGGGATTGCTATCGATCGCCAGCGGCAACAAGAGATTTTACGTGAACGCGACGCGCG
>JBGPNR010000021.1:0-12752 GCA_041487635.1 Candidatus Udaeobacter sp.
CGGTCTTGAGCGTCTTCCCATCCACCAGGCGGCCGTTCAATTTTTGTAACAGATCGGAGATATCTGAGGCGATTAGATCGATGACTTTTAATTGCAGCGCTTTCTCAGCGGTGATCGATGCACTGTCTTTTACGGCCGACTTGGCCCATTCAACATTGCGCTGCCGCTTGCCAGCAATTGTTTCGATATAACTGATCGAAAAATTCTCGAGTTTCTGCTTCATCGTTTCGTCGGGCTTTTCCTCTCCGCCGCTGGGAAAACCGCCTATCGACACCGGGTGCGCAGCGCCAATCGTAGTAGCAGGCGCCATTGCCGCGACGCTCGCCGCGATCGTAATGAAACAGCCTGCGCTGGTCGCGGTCGCGCCGGTTGGGGCGACATAGACCACTACCGGCACGGGAGATCCCAGAAAACTTTGGACAATCTTCTGCGTCGAATCCAGCAAGCCGCCCGGCGTGTTCAGCTGGATTACCAGACATTGAGCGTTTTGCGCGCGCGCCTCTTCAATACTGCGCGAAATGTAACTAGCCGTCGCCGGCCCGATCGCTCCATCGATGTTGATCAAGGAAACCTTTTCGGCTGCATAAGCTGTGGAAACGGTCGCGCACGCCAGCCAGAGACTGAGGACTGTCAACGCTCTCTTCATGATCGTTCGAGGCGTTGTCCGGGCATTGTCAATTCAAGCTCCTCTCATCGTCGGGCCGCCGCCGGATTGATGGCAAGGTCTGCGACCTTTGGCTTCACGATCTTCTTGTAGTCGCGATAATTCATCTTGATCGCGTCGGTGTGCGTGCCGGCTTCGAACACGATGTAGTCCTGCTCCGCCAAATGTTTGTCCACGTATGTGGGCAAATTGTAGAGGTTGCCAAATGGTGGCATCGCGCCGATGGCGCAGTCGGTAAACAGCGACTTGAATTCTTCTTCCTTACCAAGCGAGACAGCGTTGCCGATTGTTTTCTCGGCCTTCTCGAGATCAATTTGGTGATCTGCCGGAAGCACGATCATCAGATGCTGGTCTCCAGATTTAGCCATCACAACCTTCGCGTGATGGCGTCCTTTCACATGTTCGGCTTGCGCGATTCGTTGCGCAGTGACCGCCTCGGGGTGATGCAGGATTTCGTACTTCGCCTTATTTTCGCTTAAACAATCAATCAGCCGTTTTGGTATTTTCATGACCAGCCTCCGAAAAGAAGATTATCACTTTCCTGACGTATCTCTAGTTGCTGCTGAAACTGAACACCGCCGCGAACCTCTCTGTGCGCGAAAGATTTGTGCATGGCTACATGTGAAGTTTGCGACAACGAATATGACAAGGCGTTTGAAGTGGTCGTCGGAGGGGAGCGTCACACCTTCGACAGTTTCGAGTGCGTCATCCACGCGGTGGCGCCGGTTTGCGCGCATTGCAATTGCCGGATTGTCGGGTACGGCGTTGAAGCTGACGGACAAATTTTCTGCTGCGTCCACTGCGCGCGCAAAAGCGGCAAAACGCAGTTAAAAGATCGGGTCTGAGCTTCGCGCGGCCGGGTAGTTGGAATTGAGCTGGTTTCCTTTTCAGCGTAGTCCCAAAACATTGGACTCACGTGCAAGTGGCGTGGTGATCGTCAACGCGATATCGGGCGTTGATTTGATCGGATGCGCTGGACTTATCGGGCGTGGCGAAATAGAGATATCAGTATGAATTCATTTCGAGGTTCGATGATTGGACTGGCATTCTTATCCCTTGCAGCTTTAACAGGCCAGGCGCAGACGCCGGCGGAAAAACCCTCAGCTCCGTTAAAAGCCATCGCGGTGCTTCATCCCACCGCCGGGAACAAAGTAAGCGGCACCGTCACATTTACTGAAGTGGCCGATGGCGTACAGGTCCATGCAGAGCTAGCAGGGCTCACGGCCGGCGACCATGGTTTTCACGTCCATGAATTCGGCGATTGCAGCGCGCCCGATGCGAGTTCCGCCGGGGCTCATTTTAATCCAACCAACAACCCACATGCCGGACCGGACGCGCCTGATCGGCATGTAGGCGACATGGGAAACGTGGAGGCTGACGCTTCCGGCAAGGCGAAACTGGAGTACGTGGACCACCAAATCTCGCTGACGAACGACCAGCAGTCAGTGATCGGGCGCTCTGTTGTGGTGCATATGAAACGAGACGATTTGAAGTCCCAGCCAGCGGGCGACTCCGGTGCACGTATTGCTTGTGGCGTAATTGGGCGAGCAAAAAGCCAATAAATGCGCGGCAGGGGCTGGTTCTGTTGATCTACGGCTGTTCGATCAACCCAGCCCTGGGAACCTCTCGAATCTCTTTGCTCGACAGCGCGCTTTTGATCTGTTCAAGTGAAAAGAGAAAACCTTCTGCTTATGCCACGAATATCAAGAATTGAATTGTCGCCCGACAACGGGTGCGTCATCGACATGAAATGGAGCCTCGGCCCGTTGAGCTATCGCGCTTCTGCCCTTGGCAAAGTCGAAATTGAACCGACCAAAGACATAACCCGGCTGCCTGAGCTGGTGCTTTACGACCATATCGGATTCAAAGGTTCCTACGCCCGGACCAACCTGAGTTTTCACTACGTTGGCGATTACTGGAACGACCGGATGAGCTGCGTGATCGTCGTGAGTGGCGTCTGGCGATTTTACCGCGACGATTACTACAAAGGTCCGTACTGGGATCTGGGCCCCGGTTATTACGAAAGCTTCTTTTCCGAAAAAGGTCCCGACGACGTCGTCAGTTCCTTCCAGTGCATCGCGCTGACGTAGCCGTCGGGCGCCGGCTTCTTAAATCTGTCGGCGCTTGACACAAGCGCCGCTACAACGTCGCAAGATCGATAACTTCGCGCGCACAGCCCCAGGACAGCGTGAAACCGGAGCCGCCGTGGCCGTAGTTGTGAATGACGGTGCGGGCATCGCGAAGACGGCCGCGTTCGAGGCGGACGCCTGATTTCCGGAAGGGGCGCAGGCCGACGCGCTCGGCGAGAACATTCGGTTTGTCGATGTTCAGAACGCGGCTGCACTCAGCGATGATTTGATCTGTTGTGGCGGCGTCGGCGGCGAGGTCACTGCTCAAGTCGTTTGTTCCGCCGAACACGCAATCGTTTCTGCGAGGGATGGCGTACATGAGCGGCGCGTCATCACAAACGAGCGCGCAGGAAAGACCTTCGATCCTCGGCACGATCGCGACCTGCCCGCGATGTGGCTCGAGATCGACGTCGTGCACGAGTTCGCGCGCGCCGATTCCTGCACAGTTGATCACCAGCTCGAATTGCTGATCGACATCCTCGAGTTTTTCGAAGCGGACATTCCCGTTAATTTCGCCGCCAGCCTTGAGAAAACGCGCGGCGAGATAATCGAGGTAGATCGTCGTGTCCGTCAGCGGGGCACGCAACGAGAAACCGATTTTGAAGAATGGACTAACAACAAGAGATGTCTCGACTTCGCTCGACATGACAGAAGGGGAGCTCGGGATGACAGGTTCTGCGCCCAAAGGCATCGCCCAATCTGGAATTTGAGTTTCTCGGATCCGGGAAAACTGCCGCAGCTCGATTATTGAGACGCCGCTTGCTGGAACACGTGTAAGATCGACGAGCACACGAAAAGTCTGGAGAGCCCAGGGAATGACTTTCTCTGCGGGCTCGGCGTCGTAGGGAAACCAAAGCGCCGCAGCCGCGCCGGACGTTGTCTGCTGTCCGGTCTGTTCGGCGAAGATCGCTGTGCGATAGCCGCGCTCGGCGAACAGGACGCCACAGGTCAGGCCAGACACGCCTGCGCCAATGATGGCGACTGTTCGATGCATTTCCAAACGGTAGGGACGGATCGCCGAGCCGTCCGCAAAATTCTTGGCTTTCGGCGCGCCCTCGCACGACGAGCAGGCTGTGGTCGCGCCCTGCCGCAAATGAACGTACGTGCGAAGTCCGCCAGGAGCGTCTAAGATTGGTTCGATATGGTTTCAGTAAATCGAGACGCGCTCACGGAAAGAATTCTTGCGGGCGAACGGATTTCGGCAGACGACGCGTTCGAGTTGTATCACTGGCCGCTGGAAGAACTCGCCGCGCTTGCCAATGCGAGACGCGATTTGGCAAAGGCGAAAAGCTATGGCGGGCGCGGGCGCGAGATCGTGACTTACATCGTCGATCGCAATATCAACTACACGAATGTCTGCAACGTTTACTGCAAATTCTGCGCGTTTTATCGGACGGAACGCGACGAGGATCATTATGTGCTTTCGTTCGAGCAGATTGACCAGAAACTCGACGAGCTTTCTACGGCGGGCGGAGTTCAGATTCTGATGCAAGGCGGGCACCATCCAAAATTGCCGTTCCAATGGTACCTCGATCTTTTGCAGCACATCAGGGAAAGATATCCGCACATAAACATTCACGGATTCAGTCCACCGGAGTTCCAGCATTTCGCTGAGACTTTCGAGATGCCGCTGCGGGAAGTGATTTCGGAATTCAAGAAGGCGGGACTCGGATCGATCCCCGGCGGCGGCGGAGAAATTCTCGTGGACCGAGTACGGCAGAAAATTTCCCCCTTAAAGATAAACAGCGACCAGTGGCTCGAGGTGATGCAGGTCGCGCACGAGCTCGGATTGAAATCGAGCGCCACGATGATGTTCGGCCATGTGGAGACAATTGAAGAGCGAATCGAACATTTGCGGCGAATTCGTGATCAACAGGATCGCAGCGGGGGATTCTCCGCATTCATTTGCTGGACGTTTCAACCGCAGCATACGGTGCTCAAGGTGAAGCACCCCACGGGAGTGTCTGAATATCTACGGACACAAGCACTGGCTCGGATTTTTCTCGATAACATCGAAAACGTGCAAAGCTCCTGGGTCACGCAAGGCCCGGGAATCGGACAAATCGCGCTCAGATATGGCGCAAACGATTTTGGCTCCGTAATGATGGAAGAGAACGTCGTAAGCAGCGCGGGGACAACCTTTCGATTAAATGCCACGGAAATTGAATCGCTCATCCAGGACGCCGGCTACGAAGCGCGCCGGCGAAATAATTGGTACGAACTTTTGAACTGAAAGTTTAAGCAAACGTCGTGGACAAATCGCCTGATTCTGTGAAAATCTCGCCTTGACGATGCTGATCTTCTTCCCGATATAGCTCGCGCCTGTCCTGCGTGGGCTTGTTCCGCGGGGCTGCGCTTCTTAACCTATGAGACATTTTTCTGGATGGATGCGCCCCCCGCCATTTGCACTTTTGGTCGCCTGCATCTGTGCGTTGCTTGGTGCGGGAATCGCCCGAGCACAGGCGCCTCAGGCGGCGCCGGGCCCTCCCATCATCCGTTCCATCGACGTGCAATACACAGGGCATCAAACAGTCAGCAAGGAACGGATCCTGGCGCAAATGCGCACGAGAGTAGGCCAACCCTACTCTAACCAGGTGGTCGAGCAGGATATCGCGGCGCTTTACAAGACTGGCTCCATTCAGAACGTTCGCATTTTTGCTCAGCCTGAAGGCGATGGCGTGAAGGTGATCGTGGCGGTGCAGACACGGGCGATCATGCGCGAGATCGAAATCACCGGAGCCGAACGGATCAAGGCGAAGAGACTGCGCAAAGAAATCAAGTTGAGGCTCAACCAGCCAGTTAACGAACAGCAACTGGAGGAAGCCCGCCAAAAAATAATCGAAGTATATCAGGGCCGAGGATTCACCGACGTCAGCGTCCAATTTCGCGTCGATCCAATCGACGAGAAACGTGGCACGGCGCGCGTGGTTTTCACCGTCAACGAAGGGGTCAAAGGAGCGGTGCGCGCGATTCACTTCGAGGGAAATGCACATTTCAGCGAAAAGGTGCTGCGCAAACAAATGAAAACGCGCGGCAGGACGCCCATTTATTTCGTGGATAAATCCGGCCGCCTCGATGAGGTGCAGTTGGAACAGGACCTGGACAAAATCCGCGAGTTTTACCAAGACCACGGCTACATCGATGTGGAAGTCAAAAGTGTCCGCAGGGAGCGCACCGAGAAGGGTCCGATGGTCATTACCGTCGTAATTTTCGAAGGCCCGCAATATCACGTACGCAAGCTGACCGTTTCTGGTTACCAGGTGGCCAGAGAAGACAAAATTCGTGTGCTTTTAAAAATGAAGGAAGGTAGCGTCTATTCGCCAAAACAACTGCGCGATGACGCGAAGGCTGTGGCCGATGCGTACGGCAGCGGCGGGTACGTCGATCTCGTCGTTTTGCCGGAAGGCGAGCCGGCTGGTCCTGCGCAGATCGACGTGCACTATAAAATCGAGGAAGGCGTCCGCTCATTTGTAAACCGAATCAATATCGAGGGCAACACGCGTACCAAAGACAAGGTAATCCGCCGCGAAGTTCTCGTTGCGCCGGGAGATGTGTTTAACACTGTTCGGGTCGATATAACCAAGAAACGCCTGGAGAACCTGGGTTACTTCGCAAAGGTCGAGACCTACCCAGAAGAGACAGACATACCTGGCCGCAAAGATCTCACCATTCTTGTGCAGGAAAAACGGACCGGCTCGCTCAGCTTTGGCGGCGGGTTCAGCACCGTCGATAAGTTAGTAGGATTCGCAGAGCTCACACAGGGCAATTTCGATCTTTTTAACTGGCCGTCGTTTACCGGGGGAGGCCAAAAGTTCCGACTTCGCCTCCAGTACGGCACTGAGCGGAGAGATTTTATTCTAGCGTTGACCGAACCGTACTTCCTCGATCGACGCCTTGCGCTCAGCGGCCAGCTTTTTTATACCGAGGCAAATTATCTAAGCGCCGAGTATGACCAGCGCAATTACGGGTTCATGACCGAATTGCGGAAACCAATTAATTCGTATATCTACGCGAGTTTGGGATATCAGCTGCAGGACGTCGATATTTTTAATGTGAGCCCCTCCGCGTCTGAATTCATCCTGTCGCAAGCAGGTTCAACTTTGGAAAGCAAAATCTTTGGCAGTGTGGTGTTTGATACCCGCGACAATGTCTTGCTGTCGCACCGTGGACAACGCATCATCTTTTCACCCTTCATTGCCGGTGGTTTCCTTGGGGGCGATACGCAGATTTATGGATTGGGCCTCGAGGGCTCCCAATATTTTCATCTGCCCAAGGACCTCATCCTGCTCATCAATGGCGAAATCGCGACGGTGAGCCAATGGGGAAATGGAACCGAGGTGCCAATTTACGAGCGGCTCTTCCTAGGGGGTTCAAACAATCTCCGCGGCTTCCCGTTCCGCGAAGTCGGTCCGCAGCAGAACGGCGAGCCGATCGGCGGCCAATCAATGGCGCGCACTACTGTGGAACTTACTTTTCCCATCATTGAAAAAGCGCGCGGAGCAGTTTTTTATGATACCGGTTTCGTCAACTCCAGCCAGTGGTCTTTCGGCTTCAATCACATCGCTTCTGATATTGGTGTGGGGCTCCGGCTCGATTTGCCAATTGGTCCGCTCCGGCTCGATTATGGATATCCGATACAGCGTGACGGGTATAACGGAGGAGGTCATTTCAATTTCAACGTGGGCTATCAATTTTGAACGAATATATATGGTTGCAGTCTAACGGGATTCCGCTCACCATATCCTCTGTTTTATGAAAAAATCTCTGTCCACACTGTTTGTCTTAATGCTGGGCTTTCCGCTCGCGGCTTTCGCACAAGGCACACTGAAAATCGGAACGGTCGATATGCAGCGCGCATTTAAGGAATATAACAAAACCAAGGAGGCTGAGGCAAAAATCAACGATGCCAAAAATGCTGCACGGAAAGAATATGACGACCGGGCGGAAGATTACAAAAAAGCGCTCGACGAAATCAATAATCTGAACAAGCAGCTCGAGTCGCCGGCCCTTAGCGCGGATAAGAAGACGCAGACGGCAAAGGAACGCGATGACAAGATTGCGAAAATTAAGAACATGGAGCGGGAGATCAGCGATTTCCGTCAAACGCGCGAACGGCAATTGCAAGAGCAGTTGATGCGCATGCGCGAGGGAATTGTAAAGGAAATCACCGATGTCGTAATGGAAAAAATCAAAGCCAATAATCTGGACTTGGTATTCGATAAGTCCGGCATGAGCATCAATGGCGTGCCCTTTTTGATGTACTCACATGACAACATAGACTTCACGAACGACATCATCGCCGTGCTCAACAAGCCTGGCCGCGCCGCGCCGCCGGCTGTAAGGACTTCGGCCAGTGCGTCTGCCACGCCGGCAAGAGCTTCGAAACCTTAACTGACAGTCGAAATTCGAAATAATACACGCGGGCTAAACTCGCGTGTATTTTTGCGTACACATAAAAGCAAGTGCCGGCGTCATGATTTGTCAGCGGCAGTGACTGCGACAATGGTCATTCAAACGAAACTTCGATCGACGCAATGCGTGATCACGGCCTTGTTCGCGTTTTGCACAGGTTCCCTGGCGGCGGCGAATTGGCAGGCGACGCTGAGTAAGGACCCGCCTGGGAATTTCGCGGACCTGCGCCCTCTGCATGCGTCCTATCGCTTCGGGTGGTCTGGATTTACCGCAGCTACTGGGGAGGTTCGCTTTGCCAAGCCGTCCGCGGACAGATTTCAGTTCGATGGGACTGGCCGAACCATTGGTTTGATTAAGGCGCTATGGAAATTGGATGTGAACCATCGCGCGGTTACCAACGCAGAAACGCTGCACCCTATCGAAACTCAGCAAACAGAGAATTATCAATCAAAGAAAGTTGTTACCAATCTCACTTTTACAAACAGCGGAGTGACTCGGGCGAGAACAGAAGGCGAAGGAGGGGCTGCTGGAACAAAGACTCGCCAGTTTAGTTTCCCTAATCTCTTCGACCTCCACTCTGCGGCGCTCTACTTGCGTAGTCAGCCGCTTAGAGATCGCAGCGTTTATCGCATTGTGGTTTACCCGGCGACCAGTCCTTATCTGGGCACCGTCACAGTCGTCGGGCGAGATAAAATCTCCGTGCGCGCTGGCACTTATAACGCGATCAAACTTGATTTGCAGTTGAAGCGAATTAACAAGCGTTTCGAATTAGAGCCGCACCGGAAATTTCGTCGTGCCACAATTTGGGTGTCGGATGATCCAGAGCGACTTTTGCTTCGGATCGAGGCTCAAGTTTTTGTCGGCACAGTCTTCGCCGAATTGCAATCGGTGCATTTCGACGCTCCGCGCTCGTGACGGATTACGACGACTCAATTTCCGAGCAAGATCCAGCTAGTATTCAGGAACCCATTCACCGCGAATTGGTGGCTGAGGACGTCCACGGCGGGGTTGAGGAAAAAACGGCCTGCGGCCGCCGGGCAACAATTGTAGCGCCGCGAGTGTTTCCAAATCCAGGCGGCCAGTTACCCGAAGCCCTGTTCGCGATTGATAAGCCCGCAGGGCAAATTCCATTGCTGGCCCATAGAGTCCGTTAATCTCTTCGTGATAGAGGCCACGACGGGTCAGCGCGATCTGAGCCGAAAGCACCACATTGCGTTGCACGGGGGGAGGAGCGGCCTCGAATGGGGTGCCGGCAAGAGACCCTCCTCCGGGTGAAGTGCCCGGCGCTGCGGGATTGGACGGGTAGATTTGTTGGTCCTGCGGCGCGTTGCCGAACGGTTGAGCTGGTGATGCAGAGTTCGCGTTTGGCGTCTCGCTCGGAGATCGTTCGGCGGGTTCGACAGGCGCGGCAGGGCCGGGCGATGTGCGCTTCGTGGCCGGTCGCGCTGACGCAGAAGAGTCAATTCCAAGGGACTTAAGTGTCTCGCTATTGAGCTCGCCGCTAACCTGCAACCCGTTGCGAATTTGATAGCGACGAATCGCTGCCGTCACGTTTGCATTCATTTCACCGCTGACTTCGCCATAGTAAAAACCCTGATCCTTCAACGCCTGCTGCAGACGCTCAACCAACTGATCGGCGCGCATTAGCATCGTCGATCCAATGAAGATCAGAACAGCGATCCTGGTTTTCATCCCGAGCCTATTTTTGACGCTCTGCTTCCCCGCGTATTCAGCGCTTCTCCCCACCTGTCGCGGCCAAGGTTGAGTTCCGTTGGCTCGCCGCGTCACGATAACGCAAAATGCCGTCCGCGACAGCCGCGGCAATCTGATCGCGATAATCCTCGCTCGCTAGTTTCGAGATGTCCTCCTTGTTTGTGAGAAATCCGCCTTCAATCAAAATCGCAGGAGAAGTCACGTTTGCGATCACGAAAAACTGTCTGGCTTCTGTGCCCCGATCAATAGACCGAGTGCGCGCGACCAGGGCTTCCTGAACAAGTGCGGCGAGGTTCTGGCTTTCGAAATTCGGCGAATCCGAAAGCGGTCGCCATAGAAAAGGCAGCCACGAGGCGAGAAACGAACCCGCAGTTATTTGATGTGCGGCGTAGTACGTCTCGACGCCGCTAGCCACCGGCTTGTTATCTTCGTTGAAGTGAATACTGACAAAAATGCATTTTCTGACTCGATTGGCGAATGCTGCACGATCCGCCAGCGAGACATAGGTGTCGCCTACGCGAGTCATCAATGTGGCGATTCCTTCGGAGTTCAGGAGCCGGTCGATTCGACGCGCAACATCCAAGGTCAGATCTTTTTCCAACACGCCGCCGCACATCGCGCCGGAGTCTTGACCGCCGTGGCCGGGATCAAGAACAACGACTGCAAATGGCTTGGACGCAGCTGAGCGCTTGGCTGTTCTGGGTTCGATTTTACCGACGGATCGCTCCGCCTGACGGAGTTGCAGCCACACAAAGGATGCGACCATCAACAACAAGCCGCACAACGCCAGCAAATTTCGAAACGCTCGTTTCATCGGTCACGTGTGAGAGAAGATTTCTTCTCTTCATATTCTTATTCGTGAATCAGGGAGCGCAATTCCGTATCGGATAACGACCGGTAACGAATTGCCGTGCTCGCATCGCGCTCGAGCACTGCTGCTTCGATTCCGCTAGTTGCGAGTTGTTCCTGTCGATGTTTAAAAACAGCGGCCCGCTCAGGCTGGCCGTTTTCGTTGCCAGCCTGCAAAGAGATGTGCCCGATACTCCAGGCGTCGAGTGCAGCGTTCAACGCCGCTTCAAAGCTCGCCTCCGGCGCATACTGGGTTTTTAGGAATGCCTCCATCAGCTCTCGCGATTGTCGTGTGCCGCTGAGCACTGCGAAGTCCTGCCGCGCTTGCGCGTGGGTCCCGCCGTTAGTTGCAATCTCGCCGTCATACTCCACCCGTAAAAACAGATCTTCATTGGGGCTTTCGCCCACCTCGGCAAACAGCATTCGCGCCAGATAAGGCGCGCCATAAACCTGTTCAAACGCGCTCTTCATTACGGGACTGAGCGAATAATGCACGAGTCGCCGCAGGGAAACATCTGCAGCCGAGCGGGTGAAACCTTCTGTGCTGGCGAGCTCAATAGCCGCCATTCGCAACCGCTCGATGTCCCCGGGATGGCCAATCGCCCCCATCGCGATCCGATCGTAGATCTCAAAAAGTTTCTGCCGCGTCTGACCGACGGTGAGAAACAGAATGCCGTCGCGATAGCCGACCGCTGCGATCGGGCTGCCCGGGGCGAGCTGGGCTTCGATATACTCGCGGCGATTAGCGATCGCTTCGACCCAACGATACGGCTCTTCGATCATGCAACCGTTTCCTTGAATACGGCAGCGATTTTGCTCTCCGGCAAAGTAGTGATGCCTTCGCGTGATACAATCTTGATGACGGGATAAATCTTCCCGCTGCGATCCACGCCGCCCGTCGCTGTATCAGATTCTGCAGCGGTATCCAGCGCGCGCAATGCAACCGATACCGCTTCCTTTTCGCTCAATTCGTGCAGCGTCTTCCTGCCCCAATTATTCTCGTAATAAAGAATGCCGCGCACGGCGGGCGATCCTGATCCTGTCGCAGCGTAATCGGCCGCTTCAAATTGGGCGCCCATTGCATCGTAGAAGTAAAGACGCGCCTCGGGTTTTGGATGTGAATCGTAGGTTGCGAAAATCGGCACGACTACTCCGATTCCTTGAATGACGAACCCGAAATTATCACGCAACAGCTTGGAGAGTGCTCGCACTTTTCCATCGACGCTCATCTCTTGAAGTTGAGTCCGCCGAAAATATTGGAATGAATGTTCCAGTACGCGCGCCATCTCCCAGGCCGTCGCGGGCACACCCGCGATTGCCATGATCGAGTGTCGATCGATTTCCAGAACTTTGTCCGCGCGATCATAGACGACGGTGTTGCCAGCAGTTGCACGGCGATCACCCGCCACCAGGACGCCGCCTGAAAATTTGAATGCAAGAATTGTTGTTGCCTCGGTCGGTTGCCACGTCTTTTGCGGGGTTCCAGCCTGTGGTAGCGGAGGGATGACGGCAGAGGCCAGCAGGCCCTTGCGTCGCAGCAGCGCGGGAAAATCCGCAGCGCCAGAAAAATTCTGGTCGAACGCAACCGATGAGCGTTCCATTACTGACCCGTGCGCTGGCGATAGCGCTTGGATTGGTTGGGATCGACCTTGCGCATTTTCTTTAAGAGATCCTTCGTGTCGGGCCGCGAAATGTCTGGTGAATGTGGACCTCCGCCATCGCCTTGTTTTGGACCCCAAGGGGCCGGTTCCATCGGCTTTTGAATGCGCTCAGGCATAAAAAAATCTAAGAGCAAATATTGGAAAGGCAAGCCGCGCATCCGTGTCTGCGGCGATGACGCGCAACACAAAATCGGATGCTTGCCAGACAAATCTGCTAGTGGCAAGGTTTTCAGCCCCAATGAAGCTAATAGCAATTTTATTTGCGACATTGGTTTTTGCGTTTTGCGCTGCTTCCGGTCAGACGTCCGCGCCGGAAACGGCAAA
>JBGPNR010000022.1:0-12652 GCA_041487635.1 Candidatus Udaeobacter sp.
CGGGCTTCGGACACAGCGATTGGCCGGATCCGAAGAAATTCGCGTATACGTTCGATCACATCGCCGAGATCATGAATCATTTCGCCGAAGCGCTCGGGCTCGCGCGTTACACGCTTTACATGCAGGATTACGGCGGTCCCGTCGGTTTTCGCATGGTACTTGCGCATCCGGAGCGCGTAGAGGCTCTCATTGTTCAAGACGCCGTCGCGCACAACGAAGGACTGGGCGCGAACTGGAAGACGCGGCGGGAATTTTGGAAAGCTCGCGCGGCCAACGAAAGCGCGCTTCGCACAAATCTTTTGTCGCTGCAGACGACGCGGACGCGCCATGTCGGGAATGATCCGAATGTGGAGCGCTATGATCCTGATTTGTGGACGGATGAGTTTTACTTCCTGAATCGGCAGGGGCAGGCGCAGATTCAAAGCGATCTGTTCTACGATTACCGAACTAATGTAGACGCGTATCCAAAGTGGCAGGCATGGATGCGCGAAAAGCAGCCGCGCCTGCTGGTGATTTGGGGGAAGTATGACCTCTCGTTCGATCCCGGTGAGCCGGAACGCTATCGTAAGGACGTAGCGAAAGCTGAAGTCCACGTTCTTGACGCAGGTCATTTTGCATTGGACACGGCCGCAGATGAAATCGCCGCGTTGGTGCGAGACTTTGTGGGTTCTTCACACTGAGAATTGCCGTATTCAAAAAGGAAAAGAGGCTTGATATGCGATCTGACATTGTTCCCGGCGCTGTGTTCCCCGACTACGAGCTTCCCGACCATACTACAAAGCGACGGAAGCTCTCCGAGCTGCAAGGACAAGATCCGATGGTGCTCGTTCTCGGCCGTGGAGGCTACTGCCCGAAGGATCGGCGGCAGACGGAAGGATTACTTCAACTGCATCGTGAGCTAGAAGTTGGTTATTGCCGATTGGTCACCATAACTACCGACAATATCACTGACACCAATGAGTATCGCACGGGGGTCGGTGCACACTGGCCTTTTCTCTCAGACTCGGCGCGCAAGATCCAAAAAGATCTCGATATCGCTGAATACACCGATGCTGACCACAATCCGATGATCCCGCACACGCTTGTGCTCGAGCCTGGTCTTATCATTTACAAGATCTACATGGGCTACTGGTTCTTCGGCCGGGCTACGATGGAAGATCTTCGTCAGGACTTGCGTGCCGTTACCAAGAAATGCCGTCCGGACTGGGACATCACAACGCCCGAACTCAAAGCTGCATGGCAGCAAGGCCGCAAGGAACTCTTTTATCCATACGGTAAAACATACGTGCAAACTCTCAGTGAACAGGACTAGGAGGGAAGTGCGAACGGCGGATTGAATCTGGAAATCGGTAGATGTGGAATGGTAATCGAGTGAGTCCGGTCGAGTTCTGACTGACTACTTGCCTTCGGAATTTACGGGAGCGGACATGCCGCCAATGATTTGCCACGTGCCGTGCGTGCGAATCCATGTGTGGGTGATGCGCAACACATCCGTCCTGACTTTGCTGTCGTCGTTCGCAGCCCAGGTCGCTTTGATTCGGTAATGGTTGATTGCGATGTCCCCGGTTACATGAATGGCGAGCTGCTCGATCGAGTAGGACTGCAATCTCACGCCTTTCGATGTGTTCGCCGTGATCCAATCTGTGATGTGATCTTTCCGGACGGGCGCTGAGCTAACAAGTGGCCAGCCAAGGAAATCCTCGTGCCATAGCGCGCGATACTTCTCCAGGTCGCTGCCTTTGACGTATTCCCAGTACGCTTTCTCCAGATTCCAGACTTGCGCTTCTTCTTTCGCTGAATCTTGTGCAAAAGCAGTTGTCGCGAGCACGAGCAGAAAGGAAATGGCCTTTAACATTCCGCGATCATATTACTGAAGGCGTGATGGAGAGAAAATATTCTTCTCTTGGGGTGCAATAATGGCGGACAATCACGGCTTCACATTGAACGCCGACAATTTTATCACTCGCCTCATTCGGACGCCCTGGATTTCCCTGCTCGTTGCGCTTTTCTTTTTGAGCGGACAGTGGGTAAACGCCGATCCGGTAGGAGACTTTTTCAAGAAAGTTGGCCAGTCAGTTTCCAAGGCTTTCCAGCCTCAACCCCAGCCGGCGCATCCTCAGACCGAGAAGACGCGGGTCTCCCGGCGCGCCACTTCCCGAAAATCAAATGCCGCCGCGCCGCAGCCGAGTGCACCTGAAGAAACGCCACAACCTGCTAAAGAGGAGAAATCTACTCCCGGCATGCTGTCGGCTTCAGCCGTGCCCGCGGAAAAAGCAAAAGGAGACATGCCCTATGGAATTCCAGTCCCAGGCCGGAAAGGCATGGTCACAAGTCCTTATTTGCCGGAGGGAAATTACATCGATGTCAGCGCTTTTGCGCCGGGCTCAGCTGTGAAAGATCCATACACAGGAAAGCTTTTCCGGGTACCGTAAATTCTTACTCACTGCGATTGATCGGATTTTTCGACGCCAGTGATTTTCCATAATTCCCGTCAGGCGCTCAGCCGAACTGCCTAACGCTGCGCTGAGAGCTGTGAATCCGCCTTTGCGATCGACTCGTAAAACCGTAATGCCTCAATATCGCTGCCGAGCTCGCGCAGCGGGTAAAGGCCTTTCGCAGCGCCGCCACCGGGATCGCGTACGAGATAGTCGAAACCATCCTTGCCAGCAATCACCACAAAATGCGTCACACCGCTTGGGAGACGAACCCGCACGATGACAGGATTTCCCCGGGAGATATTCGAATCGATCAGCTGATATGAGGGCAAGTCTTCGTACACGTGCCGGACGCGGTTGGGCGCGAACCACGCCGCGCGGTCCCAATAAAGCCAGCCGTTCTCAGTATAGCCGTCTGCGGACGTCAAGAACCAGTTTAGCTGCTGCGGATCAATCTCAATGCCATAAAACCTAAACACCATCGCTGCGGCGGCGACGGCGCAGCCCTCGCCGCCGAGTGTGCCATTGGCTTCTACTCCACCCAGCGCATCGTCGCCCCATTTTTCATCGGATTGGCGGAAGGAAGGAACCGCCAGCTCGACCCGATGAAAGAAATAACGTCCGCCACGCGGCGAGAGTTTTCGTTTCCACGTCCAGTCGATGTGCACGGCGAGCACAGCGGCGAACAGAACAAGAACGAGAATGACAAATGGCAACCAGCGCTTCAAAACACCAAACTGTAGAGGCGGCTGTATCGGCCGCAAATTTTAGGGAGCGCATACCGTCCACGAAATGATCGTTTGTGTTTTGCCTGATCCGAACGATAGTGCGGCCTTATTGGATTACTCTGTTAACTTCACTGCGCGGTAGATCGTCAGGTGAGCGTCGCTCATTGGTGGTTTGAAACCCGATTCCCGGGAACGGCTCTGTAGGTCGGTAGTTTTTCCAAATTCAAAACACAATGAAACTGTACGTAGGTAATCTCTCTTTTGAGAGCACCGAGAACGATCTTCAAGATCTGTTCGAACCACACGGAACCGTCAATGAAGTCCATCTGATGATGGATCGGTTCACGGGCAAATCGCGCGGCTTTGCATTCGTCACGATGAATGACGGCGCACAAGCCAACGCCGCGATGACCGCGCTTAACGGCCACGAGCTTAACGGCCGCGCGTTAACTGTTAACGAAGCTCGCCCACGCGAAGAGCGTCCGCGCCCTTACGGCGGCGGCGGCGGAAAGCGTTCGTTCGCAGGCAACCGTCGCTAAAAATCGATAGTTGATAGCTGATAGTTAAGAGCGGCCGGAATTCCGTCCGAAATTAGCGATCAGCAATCAGAAATCAGCAACCAGAAATTAGAAACAAGCATGATAGATACTGAGAAAGCGATCACGATCGAGGGCACGATTATGTCGGTCCTTCCGGGAACCATGTTTCGCGTTGCGCTTGCGAACGATCACCTGGTTCTCGCGCACATCTCCGGGAAGATGCGCAAGAGATTTATTCGCCTCACAATTGGCGATCGAGTAAGAATGGAGATGTCACCCTACGACACCGCTAAGGCGCGAATCGTGTATCGACTCTGACATGCCTACAAGATTCTTTTTCGATCCGCCGCGACGGCCAAAATCAAAGGCTGGCCCCAGCATCAAAAGCTTGCTCGTGCGTTGTCCTTCCACGTCAAAGCTGACCGACACGGGAAGAACAATCGAAGAAAAACGCTGGGCAACAGCGAAACTCAAAAAACAAAAATTCACCTGCGAACACTGCGGCAGCGTACATACTTGGGAAAAGGAAGACGTTATTCTCGGCCGGTTTCAGTAGGCGGTAATACTACCCAAATTCGCGTCCTTGATTTTCCGTATTCCCGCCAGCCGTATCAATTGGACGACGAGTTCGTTCTTGATCGGCACATTTGTTCTTACGCTTACGGCGGTGCCGCTGTACCTATGGTATTTCGGTGTTGCTTGGTTCCACCTCGGCCTGTTCGCAGCGATGCTGGCCGCGACCGGCTTCAGCATCACGCTCGGTTATCACCGTCTGTTTTCGCACGCGACTTTCCGGGCGAAACTCCCGGTGCGCCTGTTCACACTGGTCTTCGGCGCCGCTGCGTTTGAGAATTCTGTCCTCATGTGGGCAAGCGAACACCGTCGCCATCATAAACATGTGGATCACGACGAAGATCCGTACGACATCACCAAAGGTTTTTTCCACGCCCACATTGGTTGGCTGTTGTTCAAACTCTTGCCGCAGCCGCCGTTCGATAACGTTGCCGATCTAAAGAAAGATCCGCTGGTGATGTGGCAACATCGACATATTCATCTCCTCGCCGTTTTGGCCGGCTTCGCCCTGCCAACACTGGCCGGCTTTGCGTGGGACGGCTGGGTCGGCGCTCTCGGTGGTTTTCTAATTGGTGGCGTCGCAAAAGTTGTCGTGCTCCAGCATGGGACGTTCCTGATTAACTCGGCCTGCCATACCATCGGACGTCAGCCGTATTCGACCCGATGCAGCGCGCGCGATTCATTTTTCATGGCGCTGTTTACCTTCGGCGAAGGCTATCACAATTATCACCATGAATTTCAGCATGACTATCGGAACGGCGTGAAGCCGTGGGAATGGGATCCGACGAAATGGTTGATATGGACCTTGTCGAAAATCGGTTTGGCGAAAGCTCTGCGCCGGGTGCCGCAAGAAGCAATCTACTCCGCGCAAGCGCGCCTCCGCGATTTGCGAAAGGCCAAGAATCACTCGGAGCCTTACGGGCTAATAAGCAGCGCTAAAGAAAGCGCCGACATCTGATTCAAAAGACAAGTTGCGTCATCGCGCTGATGATGCTGATTTCGCCGTGATGACTAAGGGCCGAGAACTCCGCCTCGCGTCGCGCATGGCGCGTCTCGGCACTGAGACGGCGTTTGAAGTGTTAGTGAAAGCGAAGGCTCTTCAGGCGCAGGGCCGCGATATTGTTCATCTCGAAATCGGGGAACCGGATTTCGATACGCCGCGCAACATCATCGACGCGGCGGTCGATGCGTTGCACAAGGGCTTCACGCATTACGGGCCATCGGCGGGGTTGATGGAGCTGCGTGAGGTCATTGCGCAACACGTGAGCGAAACGCGCCGGGTAAACGTTACGCCCGACGAAGTAGTCGTGGTCCCCGGCGGTAAGCCGATCATCTTTTTCTCGATCCTGGCGCTCGCCGAACAAGGCGATGAAGTCATTTACCCGAACCCGGGATTCCCGATTTACGAGTCAATGATCAATTACGTCGGCGCGAAGGCGGTGCCGATTCGGTTGCGAGAGGAACTGGATTTCAGGCTCGATATAGACGAACTCGCCGCTCTGATCAATGATCGAACGAAATTGATCATTCTGAATTCGCCGCAGAACCCGACCGGTGGCGTGCTGGAGAAGATCGATATCGATCGGATCGCTCAATCGATCGGCGATCGTAATATCATGGTGTTGAGCGACGAGATCTACAGCCGCCTGATTTTCGAAGGTGAGCATCATTCCATCATGTCGATCGATGGAATGAAGGACCGCACTATTTTGCTCGACGGTTTCTCCAAGACTTATGCCATGACAGGCTGGCGGATGGGCTACGGCGTGATGCGCGCCGACTTTGCGACGCACATTTCGCGTTTGATGACGAACTCGAGTTCGTGCACCGCGAGCTTTAGCCAGATTGCGGGCATCGAGGCCTTGCGCGGACCGCAGAAGTCGGTGGACGCGATGCGCGCCGAGTTCAAGAAACGGCGCGACGTAATGGTCGCCGGCTTGAACAAAATTAAAGGATTCTCATGTCGGCTGCCTCACGGCGCGTTCTACGTTTTCCCGAACATCAGAGCGACCGGTTGGCCATCGAAGAAACTTGCCGACGCATTGCTCGATGACGCCGGTGTCGCCGCGTTGTCCGGAACGGCGTTTGGCGAGTTTGGCGAAGGCTATTTGCGATTCAGCGTCGCCAACTCAATCGAGAACATCGAAAAAGCACTCGACCGCGTCGCCGCTTGGGCAAAGAAGAATCTGTAGGGCGACCGATTCGGTTGCCGGATTTAGCAGGCGATGCGCCTGCCCTACAATAGAAAACTTCCTGCTTTTCTGGTTTCCTGATTAGATTCTTCTGCAGTTATGTCTGAGAACAAACGTTTTCGCGTGTTTGCAACGTCTCGCATCGGCGATCCTGCCGAGAACCGTTTGCGCGAGCGCGGATATGACCTCGAGGTTTTCCAAGGCCCGGAGGCGCCGCCAAAAAAATTGATCATCGAGAAAGTGAAGAGTGGGATCGACGGTTTGATCACCACTTTGCGCGATCCCATCGACGCCGAAGTGTTCGCAGCAGGGAAGGGGACGCTCAAGGTGGTGGCGCAAATTGCAGTCGGGTTCGACAACATCAATCGCCCCGACACCAACAAATACAAAATTCCGTTCACGAACACGGCCGACGTGCTCACCGAAGCGACCGCTGAGTTCGCTTTTTTCATGATGGGCATGCTCGCGCGCAAAATGTGGCAGAGCGAGCGCCTCGTGCGCGAACAGAAATGGCCGTCGTGGCACCCGTTCCTGCCATTCCTCGGCGACGAGGTCACAGGCAAAACCATCGCCGTCATTGGCACAGGTCGCATTGGCCTGGCGATGATTAAGAAATGCACCGGGTTCGACATGAACATCCTTTGCTATGACCCGGTGTATCAGAATGACCAATTTATCGCTGCCATCCAGGAGTTGATGGACCTGCGTCACGCGCGCGGCATTCAGAAAGAGAAGACCTGGATCAAGTACGTGGAATTCGAGGACGCGTTGCGTGGCGCCGACTACGTCACGATCCACGTGCCGCTATTACGGGAGGGCGAAACTGACAAGCCTACTTACCACCTCATCAATGAGAAGACGCTGAAGCTGATGAAGCCGACCGCGTACTTGGTGAACAGCTCGCGCGGCCCGGTCGTGGACGAGAAGGCGCTCGCCAAAGCGTTGAAGGAGAAAGTCATAGCCGGCGCGGCGCTCGACGTTTTCGAGAAGGAACCACTCCCGCCAGACTCGCCGCTCCTCGATCCCGAAATCGCCGATCGCTGCCGCGTGTTTCATCACTTCGCCAGCGGCGCGCAAATCACTCGGCTTTCCGTCGATCCCGAAAAAGGCCTGGCTGGCCGCTGCGTCCAGGGACTAATCGATGTGCTCGAAGGCGACTACGGCGGTGACCCGACAAAAATGCCTTACGTGGTGAACAAAGAAGCTTTCACTTCGAAAAACTGAAATCCGGAAGGCGAAACCGTGAAATGAAAAGCATGAAGCGTCTCCTCGGAAAATCGCCGTCGCATCTGGGGGGTTAGTGCTTCATTGTCCGGGGACGAAGAACTAATAGTATGAAACAACTTATCTTACTCACTTTCATTTTGATTGCGCTTGCATCAGCTGCTGCAGACGCGCAGACGAAAGGCGCGGCCCCGGCAAACGTTGACGATAATGCAGCGAAGGAAGTTCGCGGCTGGTTAGACCGGTGGATGAAAGCATTCAAGGAGAAGGACGCCGATGCGGTTATGGCACTGTATGCGGACGACGTAATTGCGTACGACGTCGTGCCACCGCTCCAATATGTAGGGAAAGTTGCCTATCGCGCCGATTACCAGCAATTCTTCTCTCAGTACGATAGCAACTTGAACGTCGAAATCCGCGATTTGCATGTCGGCGCGACCGGCGACCTTGGCTATGCTACTGGGCTGGAATTGATCAGCGGGACGCTGAAACACGGTCAGAAGTCTGCGGTTTGGCTCCGGTTTACATCGCTCCTTCGGAAATCGGACGGTCGCTGGCTCGATTTTCACGATCATGTTTCAGTACCGGTGGAGATAGAATCGGGCAAGGCGATGCTGGAGCTGAAACCTTAGCGCGGCCAGAGCGCAGCCGTTACAAGTCGGATCAACTCCGGGCGTTATCTTACGTGGTGAAATCTTCGCAACCGCTCGTCACGACGTATCTTGAAATGAAATCGCCGGATCAGCTGCGCGTAAAACGTGCGGATGCGCGGTTTCAAATTCGCGAAGAGAGGGAGCGCGATTGGCATTTCAATCAAGATCTCTACTTTCGTGTTGGCGAGCAGTGGGAGTGGCTCGACAAACGACCGTGGACTGATGAGCAATGGAAGCAGTACGCGTCGGCGCCGGAGCTGCGGACGTTCGCAGGCTACTACGACGACACACTCGCGGGATACTACGAGCTACGTCGTGACATGGACGGCGGGGTAGAGATCGCGTACTTCGGGTTGTTACCTGAATTTATTGGCCACGGTTTGGGTGGCGCGTTGCTAACGAGCGCAATCGAAGAAGCATGGTCCCGCCGTGGCGGGATCGCGCCAAAGCGCGTGTGGGTGCACACGTGCAATCGCGACCATCCGCAGGCGCTTGCGAACTATCAGGCGCGCGGGATGGTCGTTTACAAGGTCGAACAAACTAACACTTGAGGACAGAGGACCGTGCGGCCAAGAATGCCAGTGCTTGGCTCTCGCGCGATCGAGAAATCGCTCAGACAATATTCCGTAGGTGTTTGCTGGCTTCGGGATCGGATTTCACGCCGACGAGGCTAACCTCATTTGGACACCGGCAACCGCCATACCGCCTTCGCCGACTGCGGCCGCGCACCGCTTTACCGAGCCGGAGCGAACGTCACCCGCTGCAAAAATTCCCGGCAGGCTCGTCTCGAGCGGACCAGGTTGATGTTTGCTCGCGCGCCAGGCTGGCGCTTCGACGACGCTTGAGCCGGTTTTAATGAATCCTTTGTCGTCGCGCTCGATTTCCCGCGGTAACCACTCCGTGCACGGTCGAGCGCCGATCATGGAAAAGACAGCCGGGGTTTGAACCAGCCGGCGTTCGCCGGTCTCCGTATTTTCCAGTTCGATTTGTTCGAGCTTTTTCCCGCCAGACATTTTGCGGATCTCAGTCCGGTAAAGAATCTCAATGTTCTCGCGCGCTTGCACCCGACGCGAAAGGTACTCCGACATTTTCAGATTTTTCCCGCGAACAACAAGCAACACTTTGGCCGCGCCCTCGGAAAGAAACATTGACGCTTGCCCGGCGGAGTTGCCGCTTCCCGCGACGACAACGGTTGCGCCGCGACAAAGCTGACCTTCGAATGCCGTGGCGGCGTAGTAAACGCCCATGCCTTCAAATTGTTCGCGCCCTTGCGCATCGAGCCGCCGATAATCCGCGCCGGTTGCAATGAGAAGAGCTTTTGCCCGGAGAATGGCGGAGCACCCTTCGGTCTCAAGACAGACCCGATATTCCCCCTCGGCGTTGTAATTAAGCGAGAGCGCCTGCGCCGGTGTTGAAAACCTTGCGCCGAATCGGTATGCCTGAAGCTGAGCGAGCCAGGTCAAATCGCCACCGCTTACACCGGTTGGGAATCCAAAAAAGTTTTCGATGAGTGACGAAGAACCGGCTTGTCCGCCCGGCGCATAACTTTCCACAACGACCGTTTTCAATCCTTCGGATGCGGCATACACCGCTGCGGCCAGGCCGGCGGGTCCAGCGCCAACGATTGTGAGGTCGGACAGAATTTGGGTCTCATTTTCTTCCGCGAGCGACCGCAGCAACCCGGCTTCCCGGGCGACCTCGCGCAACGAGGGCTGGCGCAGCCGCGCACCGGCCGGAGTGATCAGGACCGGTAAATCGCGAGTCGTCAGGTGGAAACGTTGACTCAACGCCTGCCCCGGTTCACTCTCGAATTCTACCAGCCGATGCGGGATACGATTTTTATCGAGGAAATCATCGAGCTTATGTCCATCGCGCGCGTCGCGGCTCGCCAGAACACGCATTCCCGCGAATTCGCGATCGCGACGAAGTCGGCGCCGTCGCATAATCAAGGCATCGACGATTGTCTTGCTCACGGCGGGAATTTCCGCCAGCGCGCGCCGAAGTTCGGCTGCCGGAATGTGAAGTATCTCGGCCTCGTCCGATGTCACTCTGCTCGAACCGAGGATCGATGTGCCCTGGAGCATCGATACGTCGCCCATGAAACCGCGCTCGCGCGCGATAGCGAGATTATATTCGGTGCCATCGCGCGTCTCGAAGGCTTCGAGTTCGCCGCGCAAAACAATTGCTAATCCGAGATCGCGCTGCCCGGCTTTGAAAAGCACGTCGCCGCGTTTCATCACGCGGCGTTCGCCCAAAGGCTCAAGTAGCGAAAGTTGATGATCGTTCAATTTCGGAAAGGCGGTGCTTTCCGTATCGCGATAGAACTGTTCGTCCTCTTGCTCGTCCGTCACTCGACAGAATTTACGCCGGGAACCCGAGAAGCAAAGCGGAACAAGAAATCGAGTTTCGATGCCCCGAGGCGGCTTGGGCGAGGCGCAAGGCGGCGTGCCGTCCTCCGCGCCGACGCCTTTTGGCAAAAAAATTCAAATTTTTTGAAATGTCGGCCTCCAAAATCTTTAGATAAGGAAAAGCCAATCGATATGAATCTCGTAGCAGACCCTCGCATTAGTAAAACAGGTGATTTCACCAGTGAATTTGCGCTGTTCCCGGCCAGTTTCGACTTCGAAAACCGGGGGGAACAAACGCCGTCGCGACTAACGCGCGATCAGATGGACGCATTTTTAGCGGCATCCGACAACGCTCGTAGCGCACATTTTTTTACCCCCGCACCCGAACCGCCAGCGGCGACGCCTGAGAAAGGTCTGGCTGCTGGTGTGCTGAAGCAGGCAGCCCACGATTTGCGCCGGTTCCGTGCCGCGACCAAGGGTGTAAAGCGGGAACTGTATCTCGATGCCTATAGTTGGATCACCGCAAACGATTTTTCCTGGCCGTACTCATTCGTGAATGTTTGTAAATTGCTCGAGCTCAGCCCGGAAGTTGTCCGCACGGAAATCTTCGCCGATGCCTCGGTAAGCTTGCTTGATTATTGGACAAGGCGTGCAGGCCGTCTTTCCGGAAAACTGCGATCCTCTTTTGTTCGCGTTTTCGCAAGCTGCCGTAATCCGGAGTGCGCCGAGGCCGACCAGATCGCTTCGAGTATTTGAGCGAATATGAAAAAACACAACATCAGACTTGTTGAATGGCCGCGCTGGATTTGGCAGTCGCTCGTCAGGACGCCCCGCCGAAGTCACGACCCGTTTCTGGTTTACAACATGGCTTCGTTTAATTACGGCGGCGGATGGAGCCAACTTCTTCTGAAAGCCTCGCTCCGGACGACATAAGCCACCAAATCGAGCATCGTTCTCATCAACAACTGATTTTCCGTATGAAATTATCTATCGAATCGGCAGTGGCAGGGGCTGTAGCAGTAGCTTTTGCGGTCTTTAGTATGGTGGCCATCGCGCAAGAGCACGGCGAACGTGGATCTGGCGGCGCCACTGGGCACAGCCCGACGACGAGCGGCGCTCTGAGCTACGCGAACCTGCGATAACCTGAGAGTTCTTTGGCCGGGCCACAGCCTGCAGAAATACAGTAATATAATTTATTCTAAGGGCTGACGTCTGGCAGAGCTCTGCCAGCTCAGCGCGATTTTGTTCTCGCAAAGTCGCGTTCGTTGAGCGAGCCTCTGCAGCCACGAAGGCAATTCCGGGAACGCTGCAGGAGGGTGGTGCTTCGTTTCAAACGACGCATTGGACCGTGGTGTTGCGTGCGCGCGAGCCGGAGTCAGCGGAATCCGCGCGGCAGGCGCTCTCCGGATTTTGCGAAGCCTATTGGCCGCCGCTGTACAGCTTTCTTCGCCACCGCGGTTATCCGTCCGCTGATGCGCAGGATCTCGTTCAAAGTTTCTTCGCCTATTTACTTGAGCAAAACACTTTGACCCGCGCTGATCAGGAAAAGGGTCGGCTTCGCACGTTCCTGCTGGGATCTCTCCAGAATTTCTTGTTCAACGAGTACGACCGTGTCCGAGCGCTCAAGAGAGGCGGCGGGCGTCAGATCGTCTCGATCGAGGAGTATCTGCCCGAGGCGGAGGCGGCGATGTTGGCGACGTCTCATCTCAGCGACGCCCGTTGTTACGATCTTGTCTGGGCGTCGAATATCGTTTCGCGGGCCTGGCGGAATTTGCAAAACGCATTTGCTTCGGAAGGCAAAGCTGAGTGGCTCGAAGAATTAAGACCATTTATCGCCGGCGGAAGCGTCACGGCGCCAAATCAGGAGGAAGCCGCTGCTCGACTCGGAGTGCCAATCGCGACTCTGCGCACCTGGCTTTCGCGTCTTCGCCAGCGTTACCGCGAATCATTGAGAACGGAA
>JBGPNR010000023.1:0-12290 GCA_041487635.1 Candidatus Udaeobacter sp.
CCTCCGCTTGAGGTGTTGATTATGGCCCCAACCTTCAACTCTGATAAACGGATGTCGTTGGGCACAAATCACGTGTGCGCGTTAGTGGAGCGCCTAAATCCCCTTGCCCTTGGACGCGCGCTCAGTGCGGTCCGCTCGGCGCATGCCGCCAGAATTGTTTCCGTTCCGCTCTGCTTTTTTTCGGACGCGCTCGAACTGTTTCTCAAGGCTAATCAGATCTTCGTCGGCAAGTTTTTCCAGATCGATAAGTTCGTTTCGAGCGCCTTCCACCGCTCGAATTATTTCGTCGAGTTTCAAATGAGCCGCTTTGGCATCGCGATTTTGCGTATTCTGAATGAGAAAGACCATTAGGAAAGTAACAATGGTCGTCCCGGTATTAATAATGAGCTGCCAGGTGTTCGAATAATGAAACGCGGGGCCAGTTAGTCCCCAAATGACGATAACGAGGATAGCGATGCCAAACGCCCAAGCGCTACCGAGCACCGTCGAGGAGCGCCTTGCAAAATCCGAAAAGCATCGCTCGCTACGCAAAAGAAATCTGGCGATTCTTCCCGTAGCTTAGCCTTCTCCTTCTGCGTTTTCATTGTCTTGATATTATTTTCGGCACCCACCTCAGCCGGAGACAGCGCTTATACGTGCTGACAAAGAACTGTGGATCTTCACATCCGGCAGCCTGTGCCAGCACGTCGACGCCCTAACGACGGAATATAAAACCGAGCAGGAGACCGACTCCGAGCGCGGTAAAGACCGCCTTCGTCGGGTTTTCGCGGATGTATTGCTTGCTGTCGTCCTGAAAACTGCGCACGCGATGGAGTGCGTCATCCAATACTTCTTTCCCGCGCTCCCGATATTCATCGGCCATTGCGCCTGCGGCCGAGCCGAGATCTTCGGCCGCTTTGCGCGCGTGCGTCCTGCCACGCTCTGCTTTTTGTCTCGCCTGCGGTGAAACCGCAGGGCCTTGATCCATTTGATTTTCGTTAGCCATGTTAAACTTTCGCTGCCGATGCTTCGCTGACGGTGCTGATATCTTCAGCGCCGGCAGTTTTGAAAATGTGCTTCGCCCGATCAACGTCTTCGCTTTCATCCGTATGAAGGGCGATTAGATAATTCCCTTTTCTTAACTTTTCGTCGTAGTGCTTTGCCTCGGTCTCCGGAATGCCGAGACCGATCAAACCGCCGACGACACCGCCGGTCGCCGCTCCCACGGCCATGCCACTAAGCGCCGCCATAATTGGACCCGCCGCAATAAACGGACCGACGCCGGGAATTGCCAACGCGCCGATTCCTGCCAGCAATCCAATCACGCGGCTGGTTACGACAAACGGACGGAGATCGCCGTCTATGTCTTTTCAGAAGCGAGAGCATTTGGCGTTTCGGTGACGCGGCGGCGCTTTATCTGTTCCATCACGTCTCCGGCGATCATCTTGAGGAGGTCCTGCTCCTGCCTTGTTATCTCGCGTGGTTTTGTGTCGAGAATAGTGAGCGTCCCAATCGGAAAACCATTAGGTCCGCGCAAGGGAACGCCAGCGTAAAACCGCAGGCCACGCTCTTTCACAAACGGGTTGTTTGCGAAGCGGGGATCGCGTGCTAGGTCGCGCACGATCAACACTTCATCATTGGCAATAACGTGACCGCAAAGGGAAACGTCGCGGGAAGTACAGCGAGCCTCGGCAAGATCGGCCGGCAACCCGGTTTGAGATTTGAACCACTGGCGATCCTTGTCGATCAGAGTTAAAAGCGCTATCGGCACTTTGAAAAGCTTCGTTAGGCGCTCTGTAACCCGATCGAACTCTGCTTCCGTGGGCGTGTCCAGAAGATTTAATCCGTCGAGTTCCGCCAGGCGCTCTTCCTCGTTAGGCGGCGTAGGCGCGGGCAGCATTGCGTCCGTAATTGCCGCGCTCATTTTGCAAACCCGTTGCACGGCGTCAGCCAGGGAAACGGCTACATCGTTTACGTGTGTTGCACGCAAACGTTCTCTGAGTTTCTCTGCATCAAATCTGGCACTCCACGCGCCAACGAGAATTGTTACGCTTCCAAGTCGCTCGTGAATTGCCGCAGACAGATGTCGAGCCTCAGCTATACTTGTCGGCGGCAATACAGATACGCAGATGCATTCGGGTTGAATTTCAACTGTGCGATCGATCAACTCCTCGTCTTTAAGCCGCGCGGGCAGGTTTTCAGCTTCGAACCCCTGGTTTCGAAGTAGCTGTGCAAGCATTTCACCGGCAAGTTCGTCGCGATATGCACTCGCGGGAAGACATAGAACACGGCTGCCGATCGGAGGAGCGACTTTGGTGAGGTCGTCATTTTTTTGCTCATCTTTGTCGTTACGTGAGGCCTCCCAGCCGCTGAAATCATCTATGATCTCGTGAATTCGCTGTGACGCGGAGGTCCGTTGCTCCGCGGTGAGCGAGCCGCTGTGCGCGTCGATTTCAACTGCTGCGATCGCCGGAATCAAAACCTTGTCATAGAGCGCAGTCAGTGACTCCGTCTCCACATATTTGGTGGCAAACTCTTCTGCGCTATCCATCGAAAACGACAAGAGCCGATGGTAAAACTCCTCATGAGGCGCCAGTGCTTGATCCTCGCTTAGCAAAATTCCGAGAAACTCGAGTCGCGGAACATGTCGTCCTATCACCGCCAAACACACCGTCATAGGAGTAGAAAGTACAAGACCAACCGGGCCCCAAAGCCAGGTCCAAAACACGGCCGAAATGATTAAAGCAATCGGAGAAACGCCCGTGTTCGCACCGTAAACCCAGGGCTCGACAACGTTTGATGCGATCGCCTCTAACACAATGAACAAAGCGATTGTCATCAGCGGGGTGAACCAACTGCTCGAGATCGCAAACGAGAGTACCACCGGCAAGAGAGCGCCAGCCCATGGACCGACGTAGGGAATGAATCTCAGCACTCCGGCCAACACTCCCCACAACGCCGCATTTGGAACTCCGATGAACTGCAGCCCAAATGCAACACAGATGCCGTAGCACGTATTGACGAGGAACTGGGTGGAAAGGTACCGCGACACACGACGTCCAGCGTCTTCCATCGCGCGTGTGGTTGTGCTGATACGCCCCTGCCCCACGAGGCGAATCAATCGGCCGCGAAGATCTTCTCGCTTCAGCAGCATGAAAATAACCAGCAACAGCACTAGCGCAGCGGTGCCGAGCGGACTCAGAATCGCGCTGAGAGTCTCCTGCATTAATTGTGGAATCGCACTTCGCCCCTCGATGATCTTCACCGGGATAGGACTCGCCACAGGCGGAGGGGTTCTGGTCGAAGAATCATCCCGAGCTCGGTCCGTCGACGGCGCAGGACTGGGCGCAACCAGCTCCTTTTGCAGCACGTGAACACTGGACGAAAACCGCGCCAGCGGGCCGCCAGCAGGAAGTCTCAGGGACCGGATTTTGGCCACGATATTCGCCTGGTAATCAGGCAATTTGTCAGCCAGATCGATAACCTGGCGGCCGATGACCCAACTCGCTCCGGCGAAAATGGTGAACATCGCAATGACCGTCACTAACACAGCCGCGATGCGCCCGATCCAACGCTCCAGGCGAGTGACCAACCTGGAAAGAAGAAACGTGATCAGCGTGGCCAGGGCGATTGGCACGAACACTGAGCGCCCGAAGTAGAGCGCAGCAACGACAAATGCTAAAAGCAACAGCCCCCAAATTCCACTTAGCGCGGCGGAGGGAGTTAACGGGGTGAGTCGTGTTCGCATGTGAACAACTGCCCGGCTCGTTCGATCTTCCGGGGATTAACTGCCCGGCGCAACAATGATGTTATCTTCTGGAATTCCGCGCTGTTTCACACAGCCCCCCCTGTCCCTCGCCAGCCGAGAAGATAAGTTTCACCTCCTCCGCGGCATTAATCGCATCAACGTCCGGCTGTGCGTGTGTTGATCTGAAATTTGAGCGGCGACACCGGGACGTTGAACTTCCAAGTGCGGTGCGCGGTGAGTCCCATCCCGGCGGCGTTGCCGCCGTGGTACGAATTTCGAAGCGCAATGACATCGTAGTTCCCGGTGCAAGCGCGCGCCATCAAAAGCGCGAGATCGTTGGCTTCAGAGCCTGAGTTGACGAAATAGCAGACCTTGAGATCGCCTGGAATCTTCGCCGCGAGCTTTTCCGCGTACTTGGCGATGTTCGGGTGCAGATAAATCGTGGTCGCATGTTGCAAAAGCTCGTTCTGCCGCCGCGCTGCCGCGACAACGTCCGGATGGCAATGGCCGACACTGATCGTGACAATTCCCCCGAGGGCATCAAGATACCGGCGTCCGTGTTCGTCGAACACGTATTGAGCTTTGCCCTCCACAATCATCAACGGTCGTTTGTAGTAGAGGAAAAGCCCGGGATTGAGAAACTGGCGACGTAAGCGCAACCCCTCTTCCGCGGATAACCCACGGTACGGCTGAGGCTGATAATCGAATGGCGGGAGTTCAGGTATTTGCATCATTTCGTGCTCCAGACGCTTCCTTCATCTTCAGCAAACCGGCGCTTGTAGCAACTCGCGCCCTCATTTTGTGATCCGCATCAGTGTCCGCCTGTAACGGTGTATCCGGCCGCTCGTAAATCTTCAGCCAATTCTAATTCCATCTGGACTGCGGCTTCAAACGGCATCGGGTTCAAATGTTCGTAAAGCTCCGGCATCAATCGCACGCCATATTTCCTGACGACCCAAGCTGATTTGTAGCCGTTTTTGTGATTTTCGAATCGATGATCGACGGGAATTCCTGACATCCCAACATATACGCAGGGCTTCAGTGGATCGCGTTTTGGATTGAGGCGCAAAATAGAAGAATGCTTTGCGACAGCGTCGCTGGCGAGTTCAAAGAAAGGTGAACAGTTAACGGAATCGGGTCGGACCTCACTTCGTCGGCACAATGTCGAATCGAGTATGGTGTCCGATCGGACGCCGTTTTCTTATGACAGGAAGGGTCACCAACCCCTTGCGGCCCTACGTTCTTCGATAAGATCACGTTCAACTTCCCAGAACTTCAGTGCCGAGAGGAGGAGCCTGTCGATTCCTTCAGCCTCGGAAGATTCATTGTCATCCGGCATTTCCGGTCGCCATTGCGCCGAAGGTTTGCTCGACCTTTGCCGTCTGCGTTTCGATCTCGAGATTCTCCAGCGTCTGCGCCGTCGTGCTGCTCCCATCAATATTCCCCCCTCATGAATCCTCTTCTGTTGGTGTGTTCGCATCACGGTGTTGGAACGGTTGTGCCAATCATTTGGGTGGCTCGCGCTCGCATTCTTTATCCGGTTTAAACTCCCGAATCGCTCAAGCGGTTCGAAGAATCGTCATGACGGCCACGCGAAACTTGAAAGCTCGCCACGAGATTTTAGAGCGGATTTCGGACTGCGGCAGCTACGCCGCGCCGGCCTTGCTCGCCGGATCAACTGCTGGACCCAGGCCAGCAAGGTATTGTGCATCGAACGCGCGCAGGGCTGCCGCGACAGTAGGCCCGATCCCGACGATCCCTTCTTCGACGCTTGGCCCAAGCACCGCGATCCAAAGTTCACCGCGAAAAATTAATTGAGGCCGTCGCACGGCCGCCGGGCTACCTGGATGAGCCCTACAATAAGACTCCGTTTGTTCTATCGCTGCGACCGAGTAATCCGTGACACGACGTCTACGCGAAATGTCATCGTCCTTTTTCTTCATTTGCGTGTTAAACGCATGCCTCGGTGGAATTGATGTGGTTTTTTAGCTGTAGCCGGGGTCGGTGATCCCGGCAGATATCCCAAGTGATTACCTTCGAGACGCCGGGATCATCGATCCCGGCTACAGCGCCACCCATAAGATTTTCACCGATATGAGAATCCGCCGCGCGTCCGATTGTGCTGCGGTTCACAAGGACAGTATATGTTTCAGGCGTGGCGTTATCATCCTCACTTACGTTGACCGACGCAGATAAACTGGAGACATTGCGCCGCTTCGATCAGTTTCGGCAGTGGCGTTCGCTCGATGAGAAACGTTACTGTTTGGTTTGCAGCAAAATTATTACCGGCCGGCAGATTCAAGTAGCAGGTGGAACACGCGGCAACGGATCGTTAAGGCTCAGTTGCCCGACGGAGCGCTGTAACTCAATTCCAATGGATTGGGTGCTGCCTACGGATGAAATCATCGCCAAGGTCGAGATGTTGGCAGCCGAAGAACGCAAAGCTGCCGCACCGTCGCTAATGAATCACAACAATGGCAGACTTGAGCGCCCTGAAAGACCGCACAACGACATCGCATCGCGATGGCGCAAGTTCGCTTTCCATTTCAAGCGCAGTGCTTAAAAGCCGTTTCCTCCACCTTCTGCGGGTCTGAGCCCTGGGCCGGGCCCGCAGACTGCGCTGCGCATTACGCTTCATCTCTCGCCTCTCTTGAAACAGAGAAGCGACGCTGTGCGTGAAGCAATTCGGCGACAACGTTATAAGACCTCTTCTAGGGTTTTACCCGATCACACAATCATCCAGCGTCCCGATTGTGTGGTTCGATGCAATGAGCAGACTGCTCTCTGCACTATGATCGTCCATCTTAAACTCGATGATCGGCTCTCGGTTCTGCGCGCTGAAGATCGATTTAGAAAGTGGACCTCACTCGACGACGAGCGTCGTTGCGTTACCTGCAAACGAAAATTCAACGGCCGGCAGGTGGAGATCCGCCGCTCGAGCAATGGCAAATATGAATTGCGCTGTCCAACCGAAGGCTGCAATTCACGACCGCATCTTTGGATCTACCCAGCAACGCCGCTGGTCGCTCACGTGATTAAATCAGACTGGTGGCGTGCCGCCGGTAAAAAGCACGAAAGCCGTGCACCTATACCAGCGCTGAGCGCAAACGGGCTTCGCCTATGATCGATTCCACTCTTGATCAGCCTGGAGGAGCGGCAGTGCCAGACGAGGTGCTGATGAAGGATATTTCGCATCGACGACACGATGCGCTCAGAGAGTTGTACGGGCGCCACAGCAAGAGATTGCGAGCGACGATCGATTGCGTTGTTCACGAGGAGGCCGAAGCTGATGATGTTTTACAGGAAATTTTTCTTCAGGTTTGGGAGGAGGCGAGTCGTTATTCACCAAAGGCAGGCAAGCCGCTTGGGTGGATGGTTACCATCGCTCGCCGGCGGGCGATCGACCGATTGCGCCGGCGCCAGGCTTATTGTCGCGCCAGGGACCGTTATGAAGAACGAGTAATGCAGGATTCACAAACTCCGCGACGCGATGCTAGTGAAACATTTATTTTAAACGATCTCCGCCATTTTTTGAAGAAAAGCATCCGGGCGTTGCCTCAACTTCAACGTGAGGCCGTTGAGTTGGCGTTCTTCAAGGGACTAAGCCACAGAGAAATCGCCGCCGCCACGCAGGCTCCACTTGGGACAGTGAAGACGCGGCTCGAGCTAGGCTTGCAAAAACTGACTCACGCGCTGAAACCGCTGCGGCACAAAGTGTGACGCGGTACGGCGCGAGCGCCGGGGTGCGCTGATCCTGCTTCAGTATCCGACGCTATCATTAACACCCTGCCACCTCGCTGAAGCGAGGTGTTATTAAAACGGTTTGCCCGCATGTTCATCCCCACGCAGCTAACCGACTCCTGTCTCCGCCTGGCAGATCCTGGATGAACTGATTCTGCCTAAGGATTAGGCGAAGTATTGACGTTCACTTCAGTCTTCTCCTTTGTGGTCGTAGCAGGTGTCGATTGTTGGATCACTGTCGTGTTACTTTCTTTCTTCTCCGCTGGCGGATTAGTGACAGTTGTTTCCTTTTGCTCGCAAGCCGCTAACAGTGCCATGCCGGCGAGCAGACAAATGTATTTTTTCATACCCCTAATTCGTATTTCAGCGCGAAGTTTGGCCGCTTTTCCGGGCGTAATATTCTTTTAGTTCGCCACTTGCGCGCGAGGCATCTGATTTTGGTTCCGTGTGCGAACTGGTTATCGATATGAACAAACTACAATTCAAAGGCGGTTGGAATGAAGTGAAAGGCAAACTGAAACAAAAGTGACGGTCAATTAACCGACAACGACCTAACGTTTGCCGAAGGGAAAGATGAGGAACTTCTGGGCCGGCTCCAAACGAAACTGGGCAGGTCCAAGGAAGAGCTCCGAAAGGAAATTGAGAGCCTGTAAAACATTCAAGGGAAAGAACGAACGTGCATTTTAATGAACAGGATCAAACAAGCAGGTGCGACAGGATACATTTTGCTTTGGCTTCTTGGGATACCAATTCCGATTTTGCTTTTGATCTTCTTGCTGCGCGGTTGCACATAATCTGCCGAGGAAATTAACCGGAGTAAAATTTATGCTGTGGACGATATTTGTAATTCTCCTGATTCTTTGGCTTCTGGGTTTTCTCGGCCACGTCGGCGGTGGATTGATCCATCTGCTGCTCGTAATTGCAGTCATCGTTTTGGTCATCAATCTAATTCAAGGCAGAAGGCCGCTCTGAGAGCTAGACGCATCGAGACATTCCGAGTCGGAGTTTCACTAGCTGCACGACTAAATTGTGCCTGATGCGCAAAGTGCGCTTGCTTGAGATCTTAGTAATACTGGCAACCGGAAGATGCTCGGTGCCCGATTACGGCATGTCAGGGCGGAGATCGATTTTCCGGTCTCGAGGGAAGCTCGTTAAGCGGAAGCGTTCGTCCGCCGAAAACAACAAAAGGAAGAAAATAAAATGAAAAAACTATTGGTCAGTATAGTCTTGGCAGTTGCGGCTCCCTTCGCATGGGCGCAGGTCTCGGAGACCACGACAACAACGACCACAACTGAAGGCAACGGCACGATTACGGAGTACACTCCGGACAGTGTAATCGTACTCAAGGAAAGTAGCGGGCCGCGTACTTACCACTTCGGAAAGACGGTCACTTATGTAACGCGGAGTGGCAAAACCCTGGATGAAGATGTCGTGAGAACGAGAGTTAAAGTCGGTGTGCCAGTCAGGGTCCATTACGTCGGAACGGGCGACAACGTGATGGTTGATCGCGTGATTCTCGATGAGGATTAAGAGGAAAAAGGGCTAAACTCATTTTCTCCTCGCGCCTTCTTGTCTTCTCCTATCGGAGGAACAACGAAGGCGCGACTTTTGTACATCTAGCGAGATGAACAGTCGTTATGCGATCTGCAGCAAATGCGAAAACAAACCGAGAATTCCTTAAAAGAACATCTGTAACAGAAAAGAATTGGCGATGTTCAAACCAGCTTCGATCTTTTCTTAGGGCTCGTTCGTGATATATTCTGCGCATGCAAACTCCTGAGATTACCGCTTATTTGAAAACCTATTGTGGCTGGAGCGCCGGTGTGCGCGCCGTGCTGGCCAAGTACAATCTTCCATACACAGAAAAGGACATCATTCAGAATCCGGCGTTTCGCTGGGAGATGGAAACCAAGAGCGGACAACCGCTTTCGCCCTGTGTCGAAATAGACGGGCAAATGCTGGCCGATGCCAGTGGCGAGGAAGTCGAACGATATTTAATCGACCATAAACTCGTCCGGCCGAGCGACGCCGCAACCGATGTCCCGACCAACGCGCCTTGTCCGACCGAGCAACACGAAGGCGTGGTAAAACTGAATTTGTAAAACGTTGAAGCGTCCAAGAGTTGAAGCGTCACAGCGAGCTCCCGCTTCAGCACTCTAACGCTTCAACCAAATGAAACTTTTCGCTCGTCTCCGCTCGCGAAAACAGAAAAGCGGGAACATTCTTTTCCGCTACGGCTGGAAAGTTACGCTGCTCATTTTAGCCGCGGGCGCAGGCTTCGCCGTCTTTCTCTTTTACGGGACGTGGGCGCAAACCTTCGACATGAAAAACGTCGGCGAAATGCCGGAGCGAAACATGGTTTATGATGTTGATGGAAAAATTTACAGCCGCCTGGCCGGCGCGAACCGTCTGAAGGTTTCCCTGAGCGAAGTGTCTCCGTATTTCATCAATGCGGTGCTGGCGCGCGAGGACGCTCGATTCTATGAGCACAAAGGGATTGATTGGCGCGGAATTTTGCGCGCTGCGGTTCGCGACATCACGAGCGGCTCAGCCAAGGAAGGCGCCAGCAGCATCACCCAGCAGCTCGCACGTAATAGCCTCCCACTCGGTGGCCGCACGCTGAGCCGGAAAGTACTGGAGGCAATGGTGGCGCTGCGCATCGAACGCCAGTTTACCAAACAGCAGATTCTCGAGCTTTACGTAAACCGGATCTATTTCGGCACCGGTTGTTATGGCGTTGAGACCGCTTCACAAGCTTACTTTAGCAAAAGCGCATCGAAGCTGGACCTTTCCGAAGCCGCGATCCTTGCCGGATTGATCCGCGGTCCGAATCGGTTTTCGCCTCTGAAAAATCCGAAGGGCGCAGCGATGCAGGGCAACGTTGTGCTGGATCGCATGGTTGCCTTGAAAAAAATTACGCCGGCACAAGCCGAGCAGGCAAAGATCGCGAAAATTACTCCGCATCCCAAGCGTCTGCCTCAGATCCAGGAAAATTATGCAATGGACGCCGTGCAGCGCGATTTGAGCCAGTTGCTGACACAGGACCAAATCGATAACGGCGGCATGTCGATCTACACGACGCTCGATCCGGCCGTGCAAAATGCGGCGCAGGATGCACTCGAAAAGCAACTCACGAAAATCGAGCATCAATCCAATTTCCATCATCCAGTCAAAGCGAATTATCGACCACCCGAGAACGGAGAAGGCGATTCGGCGATGCCTTACCTGCAAGGCGCAGTGGTCGTAATCGACGACGCCAGCGGCGGAATTCGCGCACTCGTCGGCGGCCGCGATTACGCTCAGAGCAAGTTCAACCGGGCGCTGGCTCCAGCAAACCGGCAAGTCGGTTCAGCGTTCAAGCCGTTTGCTTATACGATTGCTTTTAGCCACGGGCTATTGCCGAGTTCGGCAATCAGCGATGGCCCAATTCAACCCGGTGAAATCGAAGGCGCGGGAAATTGGTCGCCTGCAAATTCCGACGGCACCTACGGCGGCACCATGCTTTGCTCGTACGGGCTCATCCATTCACGCAACACCATGAGCGTGCGCGTCGGACAATTCGCTGGCCTCGAGGCGGTGCAAAAGGTCGCGAACGACCTCGGCATTTCTCAAAACGTTCCACACGGTCCTGCCATCTACATCGGCTCATTCGAGACAGATCTGAAAGATCTGACTGCCGCGTATTCTATTTTTCCCAATGCGGGACTTCGCAAGCAGGCTTACATCATCGAGCGCATCGATAATCAGCAGCACAAACCAATTTATCGGGCCGCGCACATCTCGACACCGGCGCTGGATCCTGGCGCAGCGTGGATGACGTCGCGGTTGATGGAAGAAGTTCTGACCCAGGGCACCGCCGCCAGCGCGCGTTCACTTGGATTCAAACTGCCTGCGGCAGGCAAGACCGGCACCACCAATGATTACAAGGATGCCTGGTTCGTTGGTTATACCAGCACATTGACTTGTGGCGTGTGGGTCGGGTTCGATCAGCCGACAACGATCATTCCACACGGATATGGTGCCGCGCTCGCATTGCCGGTTTGGGTTCAAGTTATGAACAAGGCGGCACAACATTATCCAGCCGTGCCGCTACAGCCCACCATGCCATTGCAACACACGACGGTCTGTTCGATCTCCAACCAACTTGCCACCACCGGCTGCATGGCGGCCGGAAGCGCCTACGATCTCGATCTGCCTGCCGATAAAGTGCCAACCGCCGCGTGCCAGATACATGGAGGTTCACAATGGCCGTTTGCTCAGCAGGCCCCGGGTACTCCTCAAAAGGCCGCAACTTTGCCCGGTCGTTTCTTCAGGTCGTTCCGAAGACTTTTCGGCGGGCGATAATTACCGTTTGCGATCGGCGTAGTTTACTTTGCGCCTTCGGCGACCTTTGGCATTGTCTCCGGAGAAGCCGATCCAGCAACCTGCCTGATAAATTCGCGACGCGTCTCACGCTGACCAAGAATCGCCATCTCGTTTAGTTCGCTGGCCTCGGATTCAAGCCGATCTTCCGATTCGCTGGCCACGTTAACAATTCGTGGCAGCCTGTGTGCGTGGCGGTTCGAACTTTCGCGTCGCGCGAGAAAAATTGCGCGAGATACGACTAATTATTTGTCGTCAGACTTAGCGATCCACACGCAGCTGATTTTGCCATTCTTGTCGAAATGCCACGCGGCGCGGCCGCGCCTGACAATCTCCCATTTGCCAACGATAATTGATTCCCGGAATTGTGGGGGGGAAAGTAACAGCGGCCGTTGGCAGCAGGCCACAAAACGACCATAGCAAAAACGATTCATTTCATTTTGCTTTCGCCAATCGCCCG
>JBGPNR010000024.1:0-11890 GCA_041487635.1 Candidatus Udaeobacter sp.
GAGCAGTCCCTAATATGCCGAAGAAGTTTTCAGGGCAAGCGCGGCTTCCGCCGCAGGTTAAAAAGTTAAAAAAGTTACAAGCGTTACAACGATCTCAGGAGCCGCCTTTGTAACTATTTAACTCTTTTAACTGTTGTAACTTTATCGATGATTGATCCACCAAACGACGAGCATTTTATGCGCGAAGCATTACGGCAAGCGCAAAAAGCGTTCGAGGCCAGCGAAGTACCGGTCGGTGCGGTGGTTGTCCGTGCGGGCCATATCATCGCTCGCGCGTCCAATCAGGTGGAGTTGCTCAAGGACGCTACTGCGCACGCCGAAATGTTGGCGTTGACGCAGGCTGAGGCAGCCGTAGGTGACTGGCGACTGACCGATTGCGATCTTTATGTGACCAAGGAGCCCTGCGCGATGTGCGCAGGCGCGCTCGTGCACACGCGAATTCGGCGCGTGATTTTCGGTTGCGCAGATCCCGTTGGCGGTGCTGCGGGAAGTGTAATCAATCTTTTGCAGATGGCGGGCTTCAATCACCGATGCGATGTCGCATCCGGTGTTTTGGAAGACCAATGCGCGATAATTTTGCAGGACTTCTTTCGGAAACGCCGCGGGCAAATCGAAAATCGCGAACCTGAAACACTTTCAAATCACTCGGTGCACTGACTATGGTAACTCAAAAACCAGATGGGTTTGGTGGAAATTGTAGGGCGTGTCGCTGCTTCGCTTAAGGACGAGGCGGCGGAGTTGGACGAGGTCGCGGAGTCGGCGTTGGTCTAGGTGTCAGGCTGGCCGTCACGGACACGTCGTCCAGATAGTCGAAGTTCAGTACATTGCGGCCTTGGAACTCCAGCGTCGTCACGCTGCCGGTCGCCAGGAGATTGTTGAAGGTGAAAGTACCGAAACCCGAAATGGCATTGAGGTTTTCAAAGATCACTATGTTGTTAAAGAGGACGCGAAATCCGTTGTTTGGCGGGGAGCCGGGTTCCACGACCTGATAGAAAAAGCTCAGATCGTAGAAAGCGCCAGGCGTAGTAGCAAAGGTTTGGCTGATGGAGTCAAAATCAGGACCAGTCGCACCAAAGAAGGCGCCGAGAGTATCGTGGGCCGGCGGCACGGAGCCGACGCCAAAGTCACTTCCGATCGGCGCCGGTATGGTGGTCCAACCGGCGAAGGTGCCGGTCTCAAAATCGCCGTTAATAATGAGGTTGCCGGCGGAAGTTAGTGGGGCAGTGACAACCAGCAGAAGACCGACAGCCAGAAGACACTTGGCTATGGAGGTTTTCATAGAAACAAGGTCATATGAGCAAAAGAAAATTTAGGCAAGGATAAAAGGATCCGATGTGTGATTTTCGGTTGCAAAGATTCGTCTGCCGGAGCAGCCGGAAGTGTGATGAACCTTCTGCAAATGCCGACATTGAATCATCGGTGCGATGTTGCATCCGGCATTTTGAAAGACGAGTGCTCGGCAATTTTGCAGAGCTTCTTTCGTAAACGCCGCGACGAGAAAACCGGAACTAGTATTCGTTGATTGTCAGTTTTGGGGGGATAAAGGCAAAATGAAAGGCTCCCACCCAAATGGCAAAAGATGGTTGAGCCCTTCAGCTTCAACAAGACGACCGAAGTCATCTCTGAGCCAGCTCGGCCTTGGCTTATGCTGGGGCGCTCTGTCGCCTCTCCCCTTGAACAAGGGGATAGGACTAAGGCGAGGGGTTCGAGCACGACAGGTTTTTGCCTGAATAAACCCTCAGCCTCCCCCTCTCCCTTTCGAAGGGAGAGGCGACCGAATCGAGCGTACCTGCGTACCATCCGGCTGAACACTCAACTGACAATTGACCAACAATATCCAAACTGAAACTCCGCAAAGATAACCGTTTACACGCCGAGCCGGAACGCATAGGCTTGAGAAGCGATAAGGGAAGGGGACCAAGATATTGCCCTCAAAAAGCTTTGATACTCCGTTTCTCGCCACTCCGGACACGCTGGAGATTCGGCAAGCGGAGCATCCATTTTCGTTCCGGAACAGCAAGGACGAGAAGCTTAATGCGCTGATCGTCGAGGCGGTTAACCGAATGGGAGGCGTGGGCGACGATGCGGAGGAGAACTACAGACGGGCGTTGAACTCGCTTACGAAAAGGGGCCCAGGTGTTCTGGACGTCATCGTGGCGGAATACGAGAATCTCCCCGAGGATTCTTATCTGGATCGTTGGTCACTCGTGCAACTCCTCATCGAACTTCGCTATCCCGAAGCAGTCAAACCGCTCAACCGAATCATTGCTGCCCGGATTCCCGCGGAGAAATTTAGAAAATCGCATGATATGTCGACAGTGGCCGAAGAGGTCATGATCCGGACAACTGCTGTCGAGGGCCTCGTCCGTTTAAGTGCGGATGGCGTCGAGGAAGCCCGGGACATGCTTCTAAAGCATGCTGCGCACCGAACGTTTTCTATCCGGCGTGCGTGCGTGCAGGGCCTGATGGAGACTGGAACTGACGACGACAAAAGGAAGCTCAGACGCCTGTTAAAGGAGAGGAAGGAAGAGGGCCTGCTCAAGATCCGCCGCGTCGACGTGCGCAGTGTCCCGCAGCCAATCGGCGGCCGGTTTGTGGTCCCGGCCCAAGTAAAGAGCGAGGCCCCGTCCCCTGACCTCGGTGCAACAAAGGAGTAACGCGATGGCCTCCTGCACCTATACAGTTCCCGATAAGGCCGCCAGCGGCGACAACTTTTACGGTGCCGTCATCTGCAATCAGGCCTATGTAGATTACTTTTGGAATACCTACGGCTTCAGTGGCAACAAGGCGTATTGGGACGACGGATGGGGATGGGACGATTGCTGTAACACGAGCAAGCCACTTGCCCGTGCGTTTAACGGGTGTTATGCGCTGACCTACTCCGCGTCTGACTACCTGAACGACAGCTACAGCGCGCCGATCCTGAACTGGGGACGCCGATACGTTCGGGAAAACATAGATGATCTCCGCTCATTCTGTGGCGACGGAACAGCGATTGCCCGCTCCAAGTCGGGTGGTCTCGTTGAGGTTTACCTTGGGTTCTTTTATTCCAAGGATGTCCCAGGCCGGGCTGAGACCTTGATTCACGAATCCCGCCACCAAGGTGGCAAACCCCACGACGCGAACTTTCCTTCTGGGTCGGTGTTCGGTAGCGGCAAATCTGGTGCTGATTCCAGTTGGGACTATGAGGGTGCCTGGATGTACGGTGCGCTCTACCTATGGTGGTACTACGCCGAAGGAGCCCGCACCACGTCGGCCTTGCGCGAGCGAGCTCGCCAGCGAGGGAATCTTGTCATCGACAACGCATTTGCAACACATCCCGGTTTTTCGATCTGAAAGCCTGCCTTCGCGTTGGCTCCAGCGACAACAGCGGACTTCGGTGCAACGATTGCGCAGCTTACTACGCGTCTCGACGAGCAGGGTGTCCCAAACCCAAAAAGTGAGCGCGCGCAGCTCGAAGTGAGCAAGCCTGCGCCGCAAGTGGTTTTGAACAAACCGTAAAGCTGCGAGGTAGAGCTGCCTTGGGTGTGAGGCACCAAGGCGAGTTTGGAAAGGCTTTCGCCCCTGCGGCGAACGCCTTTACCGTTTCGGCTCTTTTGCTCTCGAGCTGCTCTGTTTTCGTGGATGAGCAGCACGCCATTCCCGCTGTTTCCGCGTGTAATAGGCGCGCCAGTACTCAGCCGTGCGAATTCGGGGCCGGCCACGCTTTTCAATCTTTTCCACGGGTGTTGCCTTGGATACTGGGGGGCTAAATTCTCTAAGTATTAGAAAAGTCCTCTATTTAAGTGTAATCCTTTGGGGAACAGTTGTTTGGCCTTCCGTGACTTCTCGTCATCGAGACCTCATGCCCGGGGGGCCGCTTATTGCGCCGCCTTTTATACGCATTTATGGCGCATGTCAAGACCAAATTTTACGACGACGTTTTTTTTGCGTATAAGATTTATTGCTTCCAGCCCGCATGATCGGCTATGAAGAACGAGGTATAAAAAACTGCGAATGGCAAAATCCAAAAAGAACAAGAACAAGCCGAAGCTCAATCTGACGGTCCGTGAGGAGCAACGGAACAAACTGGAACAAATGGCATCTTTAGAGAAGCGTTCCGTCTCCAATCTTATCGAGGTTATGGCCGATGAACGCTGGGAGCGATTGGTCGAGCAGCAGGGCATTGCTTACGCTAAAACCGTCGCGGAGGCGATGAACCTTAAGCTCGAAATGGACAAACCAGCAGACCGCGAGAAATTGCGCCGAGCAATTCTCGATCTTGTCGCCGGGAGAAAAATGCGAAAGCAAAAAGGGTATGGTTGAAATTCTCTCGTTCTCTTTCTGGCAAGCATTTTGTAGTGCGATTCACGGTCCGAGAAATTTTCCCCGCCTTCTCCTCTGACGGAAGGAATTCCGCGTCCGTGGATGAGGTGTCCGCGACTCATCCCACGCTCACGGGGACTCATACAGCCGTTGGCCACCGAGGCGAAGGACCTACCGCCTCGCAACCGCACCCATCAACCGCTCCCACTCGCCCAAACTCCCGCGAAAGCCCAACTCGCAGGCTGTGTTGAAACTCAACCGAGCGTTTATCTCGCGACGCTTTCCCCCTTTTGTGTCCTTGGCGTTCCGATAATGGCGGCGTGAAATGAAAATGTGTGACGCCAGCGGGTCGTGCTCGGCTTTCATCGCGGTGACTTCGGTTTCAACGTCATGTATCGCCGCGGTGAGCCGTTCCAGTGCGTCCTGAAGGCGTGCGAGGCCCATAATGTTCAGTCGAACATAATCTTCGCTGAACGTCAAACCTTCACTTCAGCTTCATCACCGAATGAATCTCCCACGCAGCGTAGCCGCGAAGATGGCTTCTCCGGTTTAATCTTTGATCTTTAAGAGAATGACCGAGATTGAAGAACGCCTTGCCGGTAACGCCGACGACGGAAGTTTGATTGAGCGCCAGCTTCTTAGCAGAGCTAGTGTGAAAAGGGAATCGCGTTGGCGTCCAATTAAAAACCGTTGTGTGAATCTCACACTAGCAATGTGATCCGCGCACCGTTAGTGAGAACAACCCGGGGTCAGCAAACCGGTATTGTAATTTTTAAGCGTATTGGCGTCGCTGGCCATCATGTGGCCGGTGGCAGAGCCGGGTTTGACATTGTAGGGCAGCTTGCCACTGAAACCGGAAAGCAAGCTGTCAGCATGAGTGATTGTGCTGCTGACAGGCGCCGGGTCGGAGCCGTTGGCGATGTTGAGTTTGGCGGCGATCAATTGAACGGCCAGGATTAGACTGGCGTCCCCGCCAGCCGGACTGTTCAATATGGCTAGCAATTCCGTCATGTTATATGTCTGGCTGCCCAACATCAGGCTATTCACTGACCAGGCATCGGGATGATTTTTCCAATAACCCTGCCCCAGTGGACATACAATAGCGCTGGCCGTCACCGAAACATCGTTCAGATAGTCGAAGTTCAGTACATTGCGGCCTTGGAACTCCAGGGTCGTCACGCTGCCGGTCGCCTGGAGATTGTTGAAGGTGAAGGTACCGAATCCCGAAATCGCATTGAGGTTTTCAAAGACCACTACGTTGTTAAAGAGGACGCGAAATCCGTTGTTTGGCGGGGAGCCGGGTTCCACGACCTGATAGAAAAAGCTCAGATCGTAGAAAGCGCCGGGCGTAGTGAAATCAGATTGACTCCGCGATGATCTCTACGCGGGCGCCCTTCGTAAGCGAGCACAGGCATCAGAGGGGATGTATGAGCCGCGAATTTCAGGCGCAAGACTTCTGGGGCGGTTGTTCTGACTGACACTTGGGAAATCCGTTCTGACTATTGCAAAACTGCGTGGCTAGGATTCGAATCTAGTCGTTGTTCCCTCTGGCAACGCGATTTACTTATGTATACAGACCCATCCTGACTTGTGAATAGTCCCGATGAGGCGTCGAAGTTGCGACTAGGTTGTGATTGGATTTGGGCGGCGCGGCCCGGACCGATTTGTTTTTCTGATTTGCAAAAGTCGGTCGACTGAGAGCTTGCCGGCGCCAGTAAGAGACAAGCCGATGAAGACAATCAGATAAAGCGCGGCTCTCAACCAATCTTCGCCCAAGCGCACACTGGTGTAGAGCGCGCCGGCCATTCCCAAGGCAGCGCTGGCTGCGAGAACACGCGTGAAGAGGCCGCAACCAAGGAACAGCGCCCCAATTGATTCATTGAACGTGATCCAGAGAGCGAGAATAACTGGAGCCGGGAAACCGACCTGCGCTATCAATGGCGCCAGGCCAATCGATGAGAATGATTTGTCGGAGTGAAAGGCGGAGATGTACCATCCGATCTTTTGAAGACCGAACGTGAACGCTAGTAGAAATCCGGCACTACGCAGAGCCAACAAACCCCAATCGAACATTCAAGAGATTAAATGAAAACGGGAAGAGCGGAAAAGAAAAGTATCGCGCTGGATCGTTTTGATTCATTTGAATTGTGTTCTGACAGTTCCCTGGCTATCGCGTTCTGACTTTGAAAAGCTGCCTCGCTAGGATTCGAACCCACGTAAAAGGCTTCGCCTCACGCGGTGGATCTGAAGACTAGCACCACGTGAGCTCGTAAGAAGCTTTTACGTGGCGTGGCTGCCTCGCTAGGATTCGAACCTAGACAGAGAGATTCAGAGTCTCTAGTGCTACCATTACACCACGAGGCAACGAGCGAGAAAATTAAAGCTCGTATCGCCTAGTGCAAGTCGAGTGCAGTCGCCTTCGGGATGCGCTATTAGGCCGCGATCTTCGCCTCGAGCAGGATCTCAGCGCCCTCTCGAGCGGCATCGACTTCCAGGGGCTTCCCGCTCTTTGCCACCAATGCGCGCGCGTGTTCCACCATTTTATCGATCATCTGGTCGTCATGATTCGGATCGTGATGGAAAAGCAGGAGCTTGGCCACGTTTGCATCAAGCGCCAGCGAAACGACGCTGTCCACTGAGCTGTGGCCCCAGCCAACGTGCTTCGCGTATTCCTCGTCGGTATATTGCGTGTCCATGATTGCCAGGTCGCAACCCTGGAGAAATTCGACCATCTTTCTGCGCTCGGCAGCGGCAAAATCCCGCGCTTCGTTCTCGCTGATTCCATCGCGCGAGGCCAATAGCAGCTTGAGTTCCTCGTATGGTTCATTGTCGGGAAAGTAGGCGATTGATCCCGAGCTTGTGGCAAGGCGGTACCCAACGCAAATTCCCGGATGATTAGCAAACTTGGAGCGCACCTCGACGGTTCCGACTTGAAACTCCATGTCCCTCAGTTCCTCAATCGCCAGGTGGCTTGGGAGCTGGCGTAAGCTGACGGGGAAAAACGGTGTCTCCATTTGGCTGGCCAGAATCTTTGCTAAACCAGCGCGAGCTCCTTCATAACCCAATACGCGGATGAGATTTTTCTGATTGTACGCGGGAGAAAAAAAAGGCAGTCCCTGGATATGGTCCCAGTGAGTGTGTGAGATCAGAAGAGTCAACTTCATCGACCGAGGTCCGAATTCTTTGTCCAAAGCGAGACCGAGCAGGCGAATCCCGCTGCCGGCATCGAGAATGATGATCTCGCCGTCGGCGCGCACTTCCACACAACTGGTGTTTCCGCCATAACGGACTGTGCTCTTTCCAGGAACCGGAATTGAACCACGAACGCCCCAGAATCTTATTCGCGCAGGGATCGACTCACCTCCCGCCGCAGGTTTTGGTCTGGGCCGCCGCGGGATCTCGGGCAGAAGTCGCTCGATCGTGCTTGAAAGCAGCTCCCAGTTGATTGGCTTAAGCAGATATTCGTCTGCGCCGGCTTGGAGCGCGCTGGTTCGATCGACCGCGTAATCACGTCCCGAGACAACGATGATCTTCGTCGGTTGCAGTTGCTCGCGAATTGTCCGGCACACCTGAAAGCCATTCGATCTTGGCATTAATAAATCGCATAGAATAAGCTCCGGCCTGTCGCGCAGCGCCAGCTTCAGGCCGGCGTCACCATCACTCGCTTCCAGGACGTTCCAGTCTTCGCGTCTGAAAAGATCTGAGATTGCCCGACGGTTTTCGGCGTCATCTTCAATGATTAAGACACGAGGCATTTAGGTGGGGATGGGGGGCCCTTCCTTTAAAGCAGGCTTACATCAAAAACACCAATTCTTTTTTCTAAGGCAGTTGCTCAACTTTTCCTAGAAGAAAATGGGGATGATTAAGATCGCGAGAATATTGACGACTTTGATCATCGGATTGATCGCAGGTCCGGCCGTGTCTTTGTAAGGATCGCCCACCGTATCGCCGGTGACTGCTGCGGCATGGGCGAAGGAGCCTTTGCCACCGAGATTTCCTTCCTCGATAAATTTTTTCGCGTTATCCCACGCTGCGCCGCCCGATGTCATTGCGATGGCGATGAACAAACCGGTTACGATTGTGCCAACGAGCAGCCCGCCCAGAACGACCGGCCCCAGCGGCTTGATACTCGCTACTACGACGACTGCAACCAGCGGCAATAATGCGGGAACGATCATTTCTCGCAAAGCCGCCTTCGTTACGATGTCCACGCAGGTCCCATATTCCGGTTTTTCCTGGCCGGTCAGTATTCCCGGTTTGGCTTGCAATTGCCGGCGCACTTCGCGGACGACCGCGCCGGCAGCCTTGCCCACCGCGTCCATGCTAAACGCCGTAAAGACGAATGGCAGGAGTCCGCCGATGAACAGTCCGACGATCACTTTTGGTTCGGCTAGCGAGAACTGGTACGAAAAAACTCCACCGCGACCAGTGACGTGCGCGCTTAACTCCTGCACGTACGACCCGAATAGAACCAGCGCTGCCAATCCGGCTGACGCGATAGCGTAACCTTTGGTGACAGCTTTCATGGTGTTACCAACTGCGTCGAGTTCGTCGGTTACGGCGCGAATTTCCTTTGGCAAATGCGCCATCACTGCTATGCCGCCGGCATTGTCCGTGATCGGGCCGAATGAATCGAGTGAGATGATGACGCCAGCCATGGACAGCATGGACATCACCGCAATCGCAATTCCATATAGCCCAGCGAACTGATGAGTGACCAGGATCGCCGCCCCAATGAAGAGCACGGGCAGTGCTGTGGCGTGTTCTCCGGCCGCAAGGCCGGCGATGATGTTCGTGGCGTGCCCGGTCTCGGATGCGTATGCAATTTTTTGGACCGGCCGAAAGTGAGACGAAGTGTAGTAATTCGTGAGTGCGACGATAACCGGAGTCAGTATGAGCCCAACAAGCGAAGCAAAATAGAGTTGAGCGGGGGACCGCAAAATGCCGTCGATGGTGACTCCACCTAGGAAAAGGTTACGCGTGACCGGCCAAAATAGAATTGCAGAGACCAGCGCGTTGATCATCACCGCGCCCATCAATACAGCCGCCGGTTTACCGCGCGCCACATTCACAAACAAAATTCCGAGGATTGCCCCCAGCACAGAAATTCCACCAAGCACGAATGGATAAACGATGGCAGCTGGATTTCCCCCAAGCGTCAGCAACCCTGCCAGGATCGCGCCGACCAGACTAACGGCATAAGTTTCGAAAACGTCCGCAGCCATGCCTGCGCAATCGCCCACATTGTCTCCCACATTGTCCGCGATTACCGCAGGGTTGCGTGGATCGTCTTCTTCGAGACCGCTCTCGATCTTGCCTACTAGATCGGCGCCCACGTCTGCGGCTTTTGTGTAAATTCCGCCGCCCAATCGCGCGAACACGCTAATGAGACTGCCGCCCAGCGCGAGTCCCACCAGGCTGCGTATTGCCGCGTCGCTTCCAGTCAGCTTTGCGGCGATCGTGTAGAAGATCGCCACTGAGAGCAATGCGAGCCCAACTACGAGCAAACCAGTTACCGAGCCGCCGTTAAAAGCCATCCGTAATGCGTTGAGCCGCCCGAGACCCGCAGCCTGCGCTGTGCGGACATTTGCCAGCACTGCGACGCGCATGCCGATGAAGCCGGCGACGAGCGAGCAGAAGGCGCCGATTACAAATCCAATCGCTGTCGAGTGATCTTTGAAAATGAAGAGCAAAACAAAAATGATCACCGCGATCACGCAGATCGTCTTAACTTGCCGATTCAGATACGCCCTGGCGCCTTCCTGCACGGCGGCTGAGATCTCTCGCATCCGTTCATTTCCCGACGGTGCTCGCATCACTGCCGCGATCAAAAAGAACGCAAATACAAGACCGATTACGGCGCATACCATCGACAGTGGTACGCCTGAGTTGAGAATGCTTAAGGCTAGGAAATTCATCTTCGCGTTCGCGCTGAAGCGCACGACTCTATGAAGAATTACTGCGGTGGCAAAGGCTATTTGCCGTTTCTGCGGAGGACGAGTTCGCGAAGTTGCCAGACGCGGACTTCTCGCGTTCCTGTGGCTGTGTAGAAAAGACAATTATGGCCGACAAGGAGATTGCCGCACTGAGCGATGCACGCCTGCGCGGCGCGAGGTTCGTTTACATCGCAGCGTTATTCGCAGCTTTGGGCGGTCTTCTTTTTGGCTACGACACCGGTGTCATCTCCGGCGCGCTCATTTTTATCAAACGCGAATTTGGCCTCACGACTGCAGCCGAAGAAGTGGTTGTCAGTGGCGTTTTGTTGGGAGCTACCATTGGCGCGATCGTCGGTGGAAAAGCGGCCGATCTTTTCGGCAGGCGAAGAGTCCTGCTCGTGACTGCGGCAATCTTTGGCATCGGCGCGCTTGCCAGCGCCGTGGCGCCATCTCCTGCGATTCTGATCGCCAGCCGCGTCGTTCTTGGTTCGGCAATTGGTCTCGCCTCGACAAACGTTCCAGTCTATCTGTCCGAAGTTGCACCTCCGGATGCGCGGGGCTGGGTTGTATCGCTGTTTCAACTCGCCGTCACTATCGGCATCGTTGTTGCATATCTGACCGATTACGCTTTTGCCGGCGTTGAAGGCTGGCGATGGATGCTGGGTCTGGCCGTTGTTCCGGCGATAGTCTTTGGCATCGGCATGTTTTTTCTGCCGGAAACTCCGCGCTGGCTCGTTCGTGGCGGTCACCATGAAGTCGCGCACCGTACTCTCGTGCGCATTCGAGGGTTTGCCGACGTCAACCTCGAAATCGAAGAGATCAAGGCGAGCCTGGCGCAGCAAGGTGAAAGCGGGCACTGGACGGATTTGCTGCGCCGGCAAGTCCGCCCTGCTCTCGTTGTCGGATTAGGCCTCGCCATCTTCCAACAAATTACGGGCATCAACACGGTAATCTATTATGCGCCGAAAATTCTTCAGGCCGCCGGATTTAATTCCGGTTCCGGCGCGATTCTGGCGACGGTCGGCGTCGGGATCGTAAATGTCGGTATGACAATCCTCGCGATGTTTTTGGTTGACCGCGCCGGGCGTCGACCGTTGTTGCTCGTCGGCATCGCCGGAATGATCGTCACGCTTGGCGTGCTCGGATTAAGTTTCCGAATTTCAAATCCATCGGGGCAGCTCGCTTGGATCGCTGTGATTTGCCTTATGGGTTATGTCGCGTCATTTGCAATTAGTCTCGGACCGATCTTCTGGCTCTTGATCGCCGAGATTTATCCTTTAAAAATTCGCGGGCTCGCCGAGGGCACCGCGGCCACATTCAACTGGGGCTCGAATCTGATCGTCTCGCTTACGTTTCTGACGTTGGTCGAGAAACTCGGTGCGAGTTCAACGTTTTTGCTCTACGCACTTGCCTCGGTAGCATCCTGGCTCTTCGCCTTTTATTTCGTTCCGGAAACGAAGGGGCGTACTTTGGAGCAAATCGAAGCATTCTGGAGAGCAAGGCATCGTGTTCGCCAAACCGGCGTCCGATTTTCCTAGCTCAACCGCTCGCGATTGTGCGGTTTCCCCAGATCAAGCACGGGCCCGATGGGAACGATGCGGTTCGGATTAATTTGCGCGTGCGTCATGTAATAATGACGCTTGATGTGA
>JBGPNR010000025.1:0-11834 GCA_041487635.1 Candidatus Udaeobacter sp.
AGGGTGAATCTTTTGGCGCAACCGGCACACGAGTCGGCGAAGTTTGTTTCAACACCGCGATGACCGGTTATCAGGAGGTGCTCACTGATCCCTCGTATCGCGGACAAATCGTGGCGATGACTTATCCGTTGATCGGAAATTGCGGGGTCAATTCGCTCGATCAGGAGAGCGCTTCGCCGCACGTGCGCGGCTTCGTCATAGAAGAATTGACAGAGGTCCCGAGCAACTGGCGCTCCGAGATGTCGCTCGATGAGTACTTGCGAAAGTGGAAGATCCCCGGCGCGAAAGGAATCGACACCCGCGCGCTCACGAGGCATCTGCGCACCCGCGGCGCGATGAAAGCGTGTCTGACGACAGAGGAGATGTCGCCGGAGGATGCAACCAAAATGGCAATCCAGGGTGATGGCGTGATCGGGATGGATTACGTGCGCGAGGTGACAACAAAAAACATTTACCGTTGGGACCCGGAGGACAAGCTAAGCGCACCATGGTCGCTCCCGCAGGCAGGTGATGGCGAGAGCAGGCGTGCATTGCCGGCGATACGATTTCGAATTGCGGCATACGATTATGGGATGAAGCAAAACATTCTGCGCCTGCTGCGACAGAAAGGCTTCCAGGTCACTGTTGTGCCGGCGACCACGTCAGCCGAGGAAGTGCTCGCTCTCGATCCCGACGGAATTTTTCTCTCCAACGGTCCGGGCGATCCGGCAGCACTGCAGTACGCCCACAGAGCGGCGCACGATTTAATGGGCAAAAAACCAATCTTCGGGATTTGTCTCGGCCATCAGATTCTCGGCTTCGCGTTCGGCGGCTCGACATTCAAATTGAAATTTGGTCATCGCGGCGCCAATCAACCGGTAAAAGATTTGCGCACCTGCAAAGTAGCCATCACTGCGCAAAACCACGGATTCGCCGTCAGCGCGGAGTCGCTCCCCTCCGACGTAGAAGTAACGCACATCAATCTGAACGACGGCACAGTGGAGGGAATGCGCCACAAAGAATTCCCGATCTTCAGCGTGCAATACCATCCGGAAGGTGCGCCCGGCCCGCACGATGCCTCTTATTTTTTCGATCAGTTCGCAGACTTGATTCAGAAGAGCGCGTGATGCAGGCAATCCTGTCCGCAACGCAATCACGCAGACAGGATTGTCTGCGCCACTCGCTGCAATTGACCAAAGCGCTGAGCAGCCCAGATTGTTCTCATGTTTAATTCAACAAATAAACCTACCGTCTTGAGAGTTGCGGTGACTGCGATCTTCATTGCAGGTCTGGCGTGCGCGCCGCTGGCGATCGCGCAAGAGCACGGCGGCTACGCGGCTGCTTCCAAAGAAGTGACCGGGGAAGTGGTCGATATGATGTGCTACGTCGATCACAATGCCGTCGGCGAGAAACATGGCCAAACCTGCGGGGCAAAGTGCATCAAGAGTGGCGGGCCGGTCGGCATCGTGAGCGAGGGGAAAGCGTATCTGGTGGTTGGCGAACACAAGCCAATCAACGATCAGCTCGCCGAGTACTGCGGTAAGAACATCACTGTGAAAGGCAAACTGGCCGAGCGTGGCGGTGTCGCCATGATCGAGAACGCCGAGATTGTTAGGAAATAAACCGCTCACCCACGCCAGTCATTCCGAGCGAAGTCGAGGAATCGCGTAGCACTACTGCGAGGCAGCTACGCGGGATCCTTCGACTTCGCGGAGTTTACCCTGAGCGAGCGAAGCGAGTCGAATGGGCTCCGCTCAGGATGACAATGCGCTTATTTGTAATAAGGCCGCAATGACGGCCGCAGTTTCCCCACTCGAAGAGCGGTTTCAATTTGCAAATCAGAAATAGGCGACTCTGCGAGTTTGCGAATCTCGCCCGCCTCAAGCGCCGCGACCGGTAAGCCATCGCGAAACAAAATGCGGTTTGCGGTGAACGCGGCAATTCGTGGTCCAGGCGTGAGAATGCCTTGCAAGTTTAACGGATCCGCAGCGCTGAGCGTGAGCAGTTCGCCATTTGACGGCGCTTTGCGAATCGAACGCAGCAAGCCGATCGCTTCCGGTAAGGCGAATTGTTCGCCACTGACTCCGCCAACAAAATAGCCGCCGCGAATCTCCCCGCGTGCTTCCCACCGCCGATAAATTCGCCCTAGCTCGTACCACGAAATTGGAAAACTTTCGCGCTCAAGCAATCGACGAAAGACGACGCCGTAACGTCGCAGTAACACCCGCGCAAATTTTTCGAGCGCTGAATTGCGCGCGGAGCTTTCCGCGCCATTCCCCGATACTTGCGAGATCATCTCCGTTCTCAGCAATGACCAGCGTCCAGCAAACTCGATACTGGCAAGATTCGTCTTGCGGCGACGCTTTCCTTCATTTCGTCCAAAAGTCGGCCGCTTGTTCGACGGAACCAGCAGCGCGCGCAAACCATCAAAGCTGTCCGACGTAACAAAGCCAAGCGCGGCAAGCTCCGAAAGCGCTTCTTCAACCTGCGACGGAAGCAAGCCAGCTCGACGAACTAATTCCGTAAAGAATAATGCGCCCCCGACGGCGAGCGCGTCACGCACCCCTTGCGTCGCCGACGAAAGTTCAATTGTAGATCTTTCAGAAGCGAGGCAGAGCCAATCTTCGAGGTTTTCGCGTTGATAGAGCGCGATTGGGCTCGTCCGCAGCGGTGCAGCCGCGCGCGCGTTCGTGTGCTGCGGTGAACTTAAACGCGCCCAGCTGACGCGACCCGAGAAACAAAGTCGATCAAGCCATTCAGGATCATAATCGCTGACGCGGGCGCTTAGCACCGCCGACTCCCAAGCCGCCAACGGCAACTCGCAGCCGTCGAGTTGTTCCAACACGGACTGCAGACCCTCCGGTCCTTCGACGCGATGATCGGCGTCGACCCGCTGCCACGCGAACAAAAACCTATAAAAATCCTGAATCGAAACCGGTTGAATTTCCGCGCGCAGTCGATCGATTGTCAGTCGATGAATTCGTGCGAGCAATCGTCGGTCGCACCATTCCTGTTCTGTTACGTTCTGATGAAATTTCCCGCGGAGAACAAAACCTTCACTTTCCAGTCCAAGCAGACCGGCGTCGATTTCTGATCGCGGCAGACCGAGAATATTTTCGAGGTCGGCGACCGTCATCGGTCCGGACACCTCCATTCGGCCGCGAAGCAATTCGCGAATCGCATTGGATCGTTCCCAAGGCTGTTTTTGCGCCGTTTCGGGCGCGATGATCTGCGGATCGAAAACGGCTTGCGGATAAATGGTTTGCAGCATCGGCAAACGCTCGGCACAAACCCAAAATCTTTTCTCGCCGACGCGCAATTGCGTCGCTCGCTTCGTTCCGATGAGTTCGTTGAGCAATTGCTCGGCAGCGGTGCCGTTGCCTTCGTAATGAATCGTTCGCTGGACCTCATCGCGCGTCATGGCCGCAAGAAGCATGAGCGCGTCATGCAATTCGTCTGCGTTTGTCGCTTCAGGCCACGCTTCTTTTTCGACTTTTTCAATTGCAGCAGCGTCGAGAATGCCAAGGCCATCGCCCCCATTTCGTTCCGAAGCGCGTCGCGTGTAAACGGCTTGAGTCCTGCGCTCTTCCAAGGGCGCGTTATCCAAAAATGCGTACGGCCGCGCATTTAAAATCTCAGAGGCCAGCGGCGAAGGCTCCGGCAGATCAAGCGCGATGCAGCGGATCTCACCTTGTTCAATCCTGCGCAGAACTTCTTCCAGACCGTCGATGTCCATCGCTTCAGTCAGGCAGTCGTCAATTGTTTGCCTCACTAGGGGGTGATTCGGAATTTCACGGTCACCAACGATGTGCTCAAGACACGCGAGTTGGTCTGGAAAAACTGCGGCCAAAAGATTTTCCGATTCCATGCGCTGCAATGGCGCTGCGATTTTTGCGCCGCCGCGAAACCGGGGCACTGCAAGGGAGCGGGTCGCGTTCCAGCGCCACCGAATCGCGAACATCGGCGCATCAAGCAACGCTTGAACGAGCAGGTCGCGAACCGTTTTGGAATTCAGATAACGAAAAACTTCCTCCAGCGGAAATGAATGCTGCGTACCAAGCGAAATCACGATGGCGTCGTCCGTCGCCGCTGCTTGCAGCTCAAAATTGAATGATCGACAAAAACGTTTTCTCAGTGCAAGACCCCAGGCGCGATTGATTCGACTACCAAAAGGCGCGTGCAAAACGAGTTGCATTCCGCCCGATTCATCGAAGAAACGCTCCATCACGAGCGTTTGCTGTGACGGAAGAGCACCGAGGGCTCGATAAGTATCGGCGAAATATTCGCCGATTTGCTCAGCGGCGTCTTTGGGGAGCACAGGCTGCCAGCCTGTAGTTTCCGGCAGCTTGCCGGAAACATCGGAATGTTCCCTCCCTCCGCGTGGCAACCGAACTTCGGCGCGGCAAGCTGCCGCGCCGGGCAGGCTAGCAGCCTGCGCTCCCCAGAGCTCGCCTGTCGCGAGCGACTCAGAGACATCGCATCCGCTCGCCAACCGCTTTTCGATTTCCCTCCGCAGATCGGAGACGGCGCGCGAAACCTCGTCCGTGCGCGCGGGTGCTTCACCCAGCCAAAAAGGAATTCCCGGTGGTTGACCTTTCGCGTCTTCTACACGAACCACGCCTGAGTTCACGCGCAGAATTCGCCATGACGCGTTGCCGAGCTGAAAAATATCGCCGGCCAAGCTTTCCACAGCGAAATCTTCGTTCACTGTGCCAACGAAAGTTTCCGATGGTTCGAGAATGACTCGATAATCAGCGTTGTCGGGAATTGCGCCGCCAGAGGTCAGCGCAACAAGACGCGCCCCGCGCCGACCGCGCAAACGGTGATTTACCGCATCGTGATGAATCAATGCTGAACGCCTGCCGCGCTTGGTGCTGAAACCTTCGGCGAGCATTTTCACGACGCTATCGAACTCGCCGCGAGCGAGATTTCGGTACGGCCAAGCTGAAGAGATGAGCTTGAAGAATTCGTTTTCATCCCAATCTTCTGTGGAAGCCGCAGCGACGATTTGTTGGGCGAGCACATCCAGCGGTTTTTCCGGGATGCTGAGACGATCCAGTTCGCCGCGATGAACGCAACGGAGTAACGCCGCGCATTCGATCAGTTCGTCACGGCTCAACGGGAAGATACGGCCCTTCGGCAAGCCGCCGCGTTTGTGCTCGGCGCGACCGACGCGTTGCAGCAGGGTGGCTATGGAGCGCGTGCTACCGAGCTGACATACGAGATCAACCGAACCAATGTCGATGCCCAACTCGAGCGAAGCCGTGGCAACGAGCGCTTTCAATTCGCCGCGCTTCAATCGGTCTTCCGCATCGAGACGCAGTTTCGCGGAAAGACTTCCATGATGCGATGTGACTACATCGGCGCCAAGCAGTTCGCTCAAGTGATGTGTCACCCGCTCGGCCATCCGGCGCGTGTTGACGAAAACCAGAGTAGTCTGGTGCGCCTGAATCAGTTCCGCGAGCCGACGGTAGATTTCCTCCCAAACTTCGTTCGACATCACGGCTTCCAGCGGCGAACTCGGGAGCTCAATCGCCAGGTCCAATTCGCGACGATGTCCGATGTCGATGATCTCGCAATCCGGATTGCCAGCGCCATCCACGGCGCAAGTGCCGACGAGGAAACGTGCAACCTCTTCAATCGGTTTCTGCGTTGCAGATAAACCGATTCGTTGGAGCGGATTTTTCGTCAGGGCGGCCAGGCGTTCAACGCTCAACGCGAGATGCGCGCCGCGCCGGTCGTCGACGACAGCGTGAATCTCATCCAAAATCAGCGTTCGCGCCGTGCTCAACATCCGCCGGCCCGATTCGGAAGTGAGCAGCAGATACAGCGACTCTGGCGTCGTAACGAGGATGTGCGGCGGCTTTTTAATCAGCGCCTGACGTTGCGCGGCAGTCGTATCGCCAGTGCGCACTTCGGCGCGCACATCGATCTCGCGCCCATTTTCCTTGCACAACAGCGAGCGAATTCCACTAAGCGGCTCTTGAAGATTTTTGCGGATATCGTTGCTCAACGCTTTGAGCGGCGACACATAAACCACCTGCGTTTCATGCGGCAAATCAACATCGACGCCTTCGCGGAAAAGCGCATCGAGCGAAGCAAGGAACGCCGCCAGCGTTTTGCCGGAACCAGTCGGCGCAGAAATCAGGACGTGCCGACCCGATTGTATTGCCGGCCAGCCGCGCAATTGCGGTTCGGTCGGTGAGCCGAACGTTTGTTCGAACCATCGCGCAACCGCAGGGTGAAATTGAAAAGACTGCATCGGAAGGAAAAACAATTTATGTGATGATGCGGCGAAGAAAAGTAGCGACCCGATTTACGCTTCCGAGCTCGACAGGTGGATCGGCCTCTCCTGAAGACGATGTCAATCGCCGCAGGCGCAGTAATCGATTCGCTAACGCATCGCATCAGGAATTAGGCGGCAAGGCCGCATTTTTGCCAACGCGTTGAGGACAACGCGTTCCACCTTTGGAACGCGGACTGTCAGCGAAGACGGTTACGAGCGCGCTCTTAGCGCGATTACTTCTCGCAACATCCGCAGACTATCGCGGAAAAAATTGACTTTGCTCCCTTCAGCGTGGTTCCAGCGGACCGGAATTTCCCGAATGCGCAATCCGGCGCGATGCGCGAGAAAAAGCAGCTCAACATCGAATGCAAAACCATTCACATGCGCCGCCTCCAGAATCGGCCGACAAACATCGAGCTGAAAGGCCTTGAACCCGCATTGGGTGTCCCAAAATGGCAGGCCGGTTGCGACGCGCACAAGAAGATTGAAAACACGACCCCCTTGCTCGCGCCGCCAAGGTTGATGGACTCCGATCAAGCTGCGGTCCAGCGCGCGCGAACCAAAAGCAATATCAACTTCGCCGTTTGCAATCGGTTGGATTAGTTTCGGCGTCTCTCCGAGTGGCGTGGAAAGATCGGCATCAAAAAAAAGACCGATTGGTTTTTGCGCCGCGAGTAGCCCAGAACGCACGGCCGCGCCTTTGCCACGGTTCGGGAAATTTTCGAGCAATCGCGTTTGGATCGTCGCGCCATCCAACTTTTCGCGCGCGACGGCTGCAGTTGCATCGGTTGATCCATCATTCACGACGATCAGCTCACTCTTTGGTGCATTGGCAGTGAGATAATCGAGCGTAACGCGGAGAGTGTCACCAATTCGCGCTTCTTCGTTGAAGCAGGGAATAACGGCAGTGAAAGGCGGGAGCATGGCTGGGACGTTGAAGCGTTAAATGGTTAAGGCGTTACAACGTCGGCTTGTCATGTTGAGCGAAGCGAAACATCTCTGATCATATTTTCAGCGCTGCTGGAAGACTGATCAGAGATTCTTCGCTTCGCTCAGAATGACAATCCTGTTTCCGGTTCAACGCTTCAACGAATCACAAAATCATTTGTAAATCTCCACGACAAACTTGCCGTTTGGATCGACATACCCGCGGTACATTCCCGAGGTATTAAATGGGAAAGTGACGTTGCCCTGACGATCGATTGCAATCAGTCCACCGGTGCCGCCGAGTTTGGCGACTTTATCGAGCACCGCTTGTGCCGCTTCGTTGAGGGCCATTCCCCGATATTCCATCAGCGCCGAGACATCGTGCCCGACGGTCGCCCGGATGAAATACTCGCCGTCGCCCGTCGCGGAGACAGCGCAGGTCGCATCGTTCGCATAAGTTCCTGCGCCAATGACCGGCGAATCACCCACACGCCCCGGTCGCTTGTTCGTTGTGCCGCCGGTTGAAGTCGCAGCGGCGAGATTTCCATTTTGGTCCAGCGCCACAGCGCCCACGGTTCCGTGTCGATCTTGATCGGTAATAAGAAAGGCTTTGCCGACACGGCCGGTTCGATGTTTCTCAGCGGCTTTCATTTTCTGCAAAGCGTCCCATCGCTCCTGGGTAAAAAAATATTTCTGGTCCACCAGTTCAATTCCGTTCTCTTTTGCGAACGCCTCCGCGCCTTCGCCATCCATCATTACGTGACCGGATTTCTCCATGACGAGCCGGGCCAGGCTGATTGGATTCTTTACGTGCTTCAGAGCGGCGACGGCGCCGGCGGCAAGCGGTTTCCCGTCCATGATCGCTGCGTCCATTTCGTTCGTACCAGCGCTTGTAAACACTGAACCTTTGCCCGCATTGAAATGTGGATCGTCCTCGAGCACACGCACGGCTGCTTCCGTCGCGTCGAGGCTCGATCCACCGCGTTTCAGAATGTCGTAACCAGCCGTAAGCGCCCGTTCCAGTCCCGCGCGATACTTTCTCTCTTTTTCCGGCGTCATATTGGCACGGTCGATGGTTCCGGCGCCGCCGTGAATCGCAAGTCCAATTTTCTTTGTTTCCATGTTTGGATTGTTATCGGGCCGTATTTCCGATGCCGGTTTGATAGACCGCTCAGCTTCCTGGGCTAACCCCTCCGCCGCAGCATTAAAGAGCATGAAAGCAAAGAAGCAATTGGCTGCGCAAGCTCGGGCAACTTTCATGGATTCAAACGTAACGCCGGGGCCTGCGAAATGTCGAAGCGTTTGAGACCATCGATGTGCATTGAGCTCATCCCTGTGGGTTGACCGGGCGTCCACGCCTGGTCAACATACGGCAGGCAAGATGCCCGCCGGCCCCACAGCCAAGATGGCTGTGCTACATCGGCGCGAGCAAGTTTGGGCTTTTCCCCATCGCGAAGTGAGGCAATGTCTCGTCCATGCCTAATGCTGAAGCACGTCGCAGTTTTCTGCGCGAGGTCGGCAGCGTTTTCTGGTTCATCGCAAACACGTTCCAGGAAACCATGGAGCGCGTGCAGCAGCGACGCGCCCCATTCCGCGCAGCCAGCTTTTTCCGCGAGGGCGTCCGGGCCGGTGTGGATTCGGTGCCGCTCGTGGGGCTGGTCTCGTTTTTTCTCGGACTAACAATGGCGCTATTGACGGGCTATCAGCTCCAACGCTTCGGAACGGAGCGGCTCATTCCCGGCCTGGTGGCCATTGCTTTTACCCGCGAACTGGGACCCCTGCTTACCGGGATTATGCTCGCCGCACGTATCGGCGCCGCGTTTACAGCGGAACTGGGCACGATGCAGGTCAATGAGGAAGTCGAAGCGATTGAGGCCATGGGCATCGGGCCGCTGCGGTTTCTGGCAGCGCCGCGAATGCTCGCGCTGTTTCTCCTGGCTCCATGTCTCTCCACGGTTTCGAACCTTGCAGCCGTGTTTGCGAGCAGCCTGGTTTGTAAGGCGTATTTCAGCATCGCATTTCCGTATTTTCTCGATCTGGTAAAAGATTCATTGCTCATTCGCGATATCATCACCGGGATATTGAAGAGCTTTATGTTCGGTCTGCTCATCGCCTCGATCGCCTGCTATCGGGGACTGACTGTGAAGGGCGGCGCCGCTGGGGTCGGCACGAACACGACTTCCAGCGTGGTCACCGCTATCACAGCCGTGATCGGTTTCGACACGGTTTACAATGTCATTTACACCAACTTCTATCCGACGTGAGCACTCCGTCGCACATGGTTGAACTGCGCGACGTGCACATGCAGTTCGAACAAAAACAGGTGCTCGAAGGTGTCTCACTTGACGTGCAGCCGCAGGAGCGGCTGGTAATCATGGGCCAGAGCGGAAGTGGCAAAAGCACAATTTTGCGCCTGATTCTTGGCATACTTCGCTCGGATTCCGGCTCGGTTTTTTTCAAACAATTTGAGATCAACCGCCTGAAGCGCAGAAAACTTCAACAGGTGCGACAGCACATCGGGATGGTCTATCAATATTCCGCATTATTAAGCTCGCTCACGGTTCGCGAGAATGTGGCGCTGCCGCTGGAAGAGCTTACCGACAAATCGCGGAGCGAGATTGACAAAATCGTTGACGAAAAACTCGAGCTTGTAGGAATGCTAGACACAAGAGACCTGCTGCCGGACGAACTCAGCGGCGGTATGCGCAAACGCGTGGCCCTTGCGCGCGGGCTCGTGCTCGAGCCTGAGTTGATCCTGCTGGACGAGCCTTCAGCAGGACTCGACCCGGTCATTGCCACGGTTGTCGACGAATTGATTATCAGCCTCACTGAGAAAACGAAGGCGACCTCCATCACGGTGACACACGAAATGGAGAGCGCCTTTCGCATCGCCACGCGGATGGCTATGCTGTACGAGGGAAAGATTATTGAAGAAGGCGAACCAAAAGAATTTAAAGAATCTAAGAACCCGGTGGTCGCACAGTTCTTGAGCGGCAGCACGGAAGGCCCGATTCTGAAAGGCTCACTCGATGCAATTACAAAGAAATGAAATCCTGACCGGTTTGCTGGTGATCGGCACGATCGGCGTGATCGCGTTTCTTTTGGTATTGCTCGGCGCGCCGGGATTGTTTCGGCCGCTGGTCACCTACAAGGTGTATTTCGATAATGCCGCCGGAATTAAACCGGGCGCGGTGGTAATGCTGGCCGGTCGGAAGATTGGTCAGGTCCAAAAGCTGTACTCACCACTTACCTCTGCCGAAGAAAAACAGGCGCAGCAAGCCGCGGCGGCGATTCATCCCTCCGAACCGGGTGCCAGCCCCTCCCCAACTCCGCGATTTGAAGCGCGCGTTGATGTGCAGGTAGACAAGAACGCCAGGCTTTATCGCGACTCCAAGGTCCAGATGATTCAGCTCGGTTTGTTAGGCGATATGGCAATCGATTTTACCCAGGGCACACAAGAGTCCGGTCGAGCGGGGAACGGCGAAAGCTTTTCAGGCGAGCGCACACCCGATCTTGCCGAGGCCGCGGCAAAAATGCTTGAGGTCATCAAACCGGTTGCCAACGAAGCAACCAACACCATGAAAGACCTTCAGAACACCGCCCAAAATCTCAATAAGCTCACCGACGAAAACTCCGAACTGAATCTCGCTCTCACCCAGTTCAAGACGTTCGGCGAACATCTTTCCGATCTGACCGCGCCGGATAGCTCCCTCACGCACTCGCTTACCAACATCGAAAAAATCAGCACCAGCCTAACCGAGAACGACAACATCAAAGTGACCCTGCAAAACCTACGGTCGTCGTCAGAGAAATTAAAGGTAGCGACAACCGAGCTCCAGCCGGCCGGCGAGAACATCAAGCAATTCAGCGAGACAATTAAAACTCAGCCCTGGCGTTTGATTTGGCCCTCGACAAAAAAATACGCCGAAGCATCACCAACTCCCGCTCCGAGCCAGGGAACAATCACCGTGCGCAAAAGTGCGAGGGCAAAGCCCCGTCGCACGGCGACTCCGACCGAGCGCACCAGCAGCCGCTGAGAAAATAAACCGACTCGACAAGCTTCTCAGCTTGCCAATCAGCGCGTCCCGACAGGAGAAGGACGTTGGACAGCGGGGTATGGAGAATGGTGCGCCTGCGGATGGCCGTAGCGCCTGAGCCATTTCGTATATGCGGCACGGCGCGCCGCTTCGACGTCAGGATCGTAGATAACGCCGGTGCGCGGATCTATCTCGATCTTACCGCCATCGTCCCTGTAATGCGCGATGGCATCGACCTGGCGCCGCGCGGCAACGCCTTCCTTGCTTTTGCGATCGCGGTCTGCCTGTTCGGCCTGCGCTGTGGCGGCGGCCGCCTGTGGAGTGTGTTTTGCGAGCGGTGAGGTAACCAGCTAACGAGATTTATACACAATTTTTCGGTGTAATTCCATTATCGACCTGAAAATCGCGGCGACATGCGCCACAAGAATAATTTGCTAAAAAGCGAATGGAAAATCCAATGGGCCGGGGTCACCGACCCCGGCTACAGCCGGCGACCCTAGCGGTCGCGCCCTATCATTACGGCCCGTAGCTTTTGGTGAATTTTTTCCGCGATTCGCTCTCGGGCTCGGTCGATGTGATCGGCGCTGATGGCTCCGGAGTGCCTG
>JBGPNR010000026.1:0-11774 GCA_041487635.1 Candidatus Udaeobacter sp.
TATTCGTATTGTAATTCGATCGCCACAAGCGCCCTCTGCTTGAACGTGAAAACCGTGCGCTTTAATCCAGGATGGACGAGCCCTTCCACAGTCCAGATTTCACGGTTTTCTTTTTTTTCCCGCGAGGCAATTTTGGCCTTTGCGCCGTGCAGGACGGCGTCCACACGCGCCATCGAGTCGGTCCAACGAAAACCGAAGGGTGGAACCAGTTCATCAACCGGAAATGCGCACGGCGCAGACAGAAAAAAAGCGATCAGGCCGAATAGAAGAATTCGGCGCATCGCGGGCCGGTTGGAATTGCCGGTACGGTTCTCCTGCCAGCTCGTCATTTCCGCGTGCATTGGCTGCATTTTTGATTCGGAGAGCGATCCCTCGTGGCACTCTGGAGCCGTCAAAATCGCGCATGCAGACCATTCCGGTCAACTCGGGAGTGCCGCAGGATGCAACGATCCCGAGCAGTTCGCCGCGGCGAATTGCTGATCGGGCCGGCCAAACGTCGCGGCGAAATTTGCCCGAGCAACTATTTTCGGGTCTTCCTCGGACACGCGCGTTTCGGTTTTCTAGTCAAGAAAATTTTTTTCGGCGATTAAAAATAAAATTCATTTTTTTCTTGTCGATTTTGAGACCGGTTTCTAGTCTCAAGCCCGCTGGCGAGGACGGGGACAAAGCGCATGTGAATAAGTTGTGAACATTTCTGAGAAACTTTTATCGGCAAGCATGAACAACACTAATAGTTCCCCGAAAGAACAACTGATTGCGCATGCGCGGCAGGTTGAAACCACTGGGACGTTGAAGCGTGCATCTGTTCGTTTTCCCTCGTATTTACACGTTTTTGCCATTTTTTTTCCGCATTTCCACGGCGGATCACGCTGGGGAATGGCTCCATCTCACCTTGGTTTATCCGAGCAACTTCCCACGGCGCCCGCCAGTGTGGCATTTGTGTAACACTGTTAACAACTCAGCTATGGACAAAAAATGTGCGCAGCTGTGGCAGCGGTTATCGGCTGCGCTCAAGCCGCAGATTAGCGCCGACAGTTTCAAACGCTGGTTTTCTGCTGTCGAGTTGATCGATGCAAAAGACAAATCGCTAACGTTTGGCGTTCCAAACAACATTTATCAGTTTTGGATTGAGAGTAATTACATGCCGGCGTTGCAAACTGCGATCGTCACCACGTTTGGCAGCCCACGCTCGGTGAAATTTTGCTCGCCGTCAGGACCTGGCGCGCAAGCAGCCGTGGAAGATCCCATGCCGCTGGAAGAAGTTTTGCCGGCCCCTCCTGGCAACTCAAAACCAGGTGCAACCGTCCCCGGCCTCAATCCACGGAACACATTCGAGTCTTTCGTGGTGGGTCCAAACAACGAAATTGCGCACGCGGCAAGTGTTGCCGTTGCGCAGGCGCCGGCGCGCACGTACAACCCGCTGTTCGTTTACGGCGGAGTAGGTCTTGGCAAGACCCATTTGATGCAGGCCATTGGCCAATATGTGTGGGCCAAGAAAAAAAATGTGAAGGTGCTCTATGTCTCGAGCGAACTTTTCATTAACGAGTTCATCGACGCGATCCAGCACAGCAATCTCGTTAAGTTCCGGAAGCGTTATCGGCAGGCGGACCTTCTTTTGATTGATGACATCCAATTTCTGGGTGGCAAGGAGCGGTCCCAGGAGGAATTCTTTCACACATTCAATACACTTTTTGACGGGCACAAACAGATCGTCCTCTCCAGCGACCGTCCGGCCTCGGAAATCGCAAATCTGGAACACCGCCTGGTTTCGCGGTTTGAATGGGGACTTACAGCTGAGCTTCAGCCGCCGGACATCGAGACGCGCCTGGCAATCTTGAGGAAAAAAGCGCGCACGATGCAGATCCAATTGCACGATGACGTTTTTCAATTTCTCGCCAGCCGCATTCGCACAAATGTCCGCCGTCTGGAGGGCGCTCTGATGCGGGTAGCCTCGTTTGCGTCTCTCAGCGGCAAGGAACTCACGCAGGAAGTCGTGGAGCATTTACTGAAGGATATTTTGCAGGAGGAAGGGCGGCATTCCGTCACGATCGAACAAATTCAGCGGCGCGTGGCCGAACAGTTCGATGTGCGCGTGGCGGATATGACAAGCAAGCGGCGCCCGGCCAGCATCGCTTTTCCGCGACAGGTGGCGATGTATCTGGCGCGTGAGCTCACCAAGGCTTCATTGAATGAAATTGGCGAAGCATTTGGCGGGCGGGATCACGGCACCGTGTTGCACGCGTGCAAGTTGGTAAAGAAACGGATGACCGAGCAGGATAACATTCGCCAGACGATATCCTTCATCGACAGTTCTCTCCAGCGTTGAGCTTCCAGCCGGCCCGTTTACAGTTTGCGATTCCCGTCATGGCAAGTTACAAACCTGCCCCACGTCAGAGAGATTGCGGTTGCCGAACAAAATCCGAAGCGCTACATCTTAAACGCTTCTGTTCATCATGAAATTTAGCGTTACGAAAGAAAAACTGCTCGAAGGTCTGCAACAAGTCCAAAACGTCGTCAGCACTCGCACGACACTTCCAATTCTTTCCAACGTTTTGCTGCAGGCCGCCGAGGATGAAATCCATCTTACCACAACCGACCTTGATGTCGGGGTGCGCGGCAGTTGCGAGGCGCACGTGGACAAAACAGGAGCGACTACTCTCCCGGCACGGCGCCTTTTCAACATCGTTCGCGAGTTGCCTTCGAGTGAAATTCAGGTTGACGTGGATGGAAAAAATGCCGCTTCGATCCGCAGTGGCCAAAGTTTCTTCAAAATTCTTGGCTTGCCTGAGGACGAGTTTCCGCCGTTGCCGAAATTCGAGGGAGCGAAAGTGGTCACGATTCGGCAGAAAGATCTGCGCGACGGCCTGCGCAAGACTTCCTATGCCATATCGACCGACGAGACCCGCTACGTGCTCAACGGCGTTTTGTTCAGTTTTAAGGACAACAAATTGACGCTTGTGGCAACGGACGGGCGGCGACTCGCCATGGGGGAAATCGAACTTGAATTTCCGCGCAGCCACGAAGCGGACCTGATCGTTCCGACCAAAGCGGTGACGGAATTGCAACGCCTGCTTACGGATGAGGCTGACGTCAAGGTGAGCATGGGCGGCGGCCAGATCGCGTTCGATCTTAACAAAACGTTGTTGGTCTCAAAACTAATCGAAGGCAATTATCCAAACTACCGGCAGGTCATTCCAGGCGAAGCAAAGGAGCGAATAAAACTCGAGCGTGAAATGTTTCTGAACTCGCTCCGGCGCGTATCGCTTTTGGCCAGCGACAAATCTCACTCCGTCAAACTGAATTTCAGCAAGAATAATATCGACATCACTGCCAATACTCCGGAGGTGGGCGAAGCGAAGGAATCTCTCGCCGTCGCCTACAAAGGGCGGGAGTTTTCCATCGCGTTTAATCCGGAGTTTCTGATGGCGCCTTTGCGCGCACTTACCGAGGACGAAGTGTTTCTCGATCTCATCGACGAGATGAGCCCCGGCGTTGTGAAAATTCAAACGCCATTCCTCTACGTCATAATGCCGATGCGCATCAGCTCCTAAGCGACGTTACAAAACCCGCCGCTGCGGCATGGCCGATTGCACCATCATCAGTTCGGTCACGTTCTCCGGCGTAAGCAAGCCGACCAGGCGCTTCATTCGATCCAACACCGGCACCGCCGGGCAATTGCACTCCTGCATGATGCGAAACGCGTCTTCAAAGCGTGTGCCCGTTGTTACGGTTGGAATATCGCGCCGCATCACATCGCCCACGCGAAGGTCGGGATCATTCTTGCGCAACGCAGCAATGAGATCGTGACGCGTCAATAAACCGGCAACGCTGCCGGTCTCGTCTACGACTGGAAAATCGTGCTGTGAAGTCGCAAGCAACGCGTCCACCGCTTCCTGCAGGCTGTCGTTTTCAGAGAGCGTGCGGAATTCACGCACCATCGCGGTGGAGACCGGAAACCGGCGCGAGACATCTTTCATCTGCGCCAGGGCCGCTTCTTGCGACGCGCCGATATAAACAAAAAGCGCGATGAAAATCAGGAACGGGTTCCAGAGCAGACCGATGAAGCCAAAAACGAAAGCAAAACCCTGGCCAACGGTCGCGGCGACCTGCGTAGCGCGCGCATAACTCATCCGCGTTGCGAGGAGAGCGCGCAACACCCGCCCGCCATCCATTGGGAATGCCGGCAACAAATTAAAAAGAACCAGCACGATGTTGATCGTGAGCAATTGCGCGATGAGACCGCCGCCTTCGACCGTCGACCGATTAAGCAAACCTTGTGATCCGCCAACCACAAACAATCCGAGCGCGATCACGACATTCACCAATGGCCCAGCCACCGCGATGATTAGTTCCTGCACCGGTTCCTCTGGCATCCGTTCCAGTCGCGCCACTCCGCCGATGGGCAGCAAGGTGATGTCTGGCGTATTGATCCCAAACGCTTTCGCGGCGAACGCGTGCCCGAATTCGTGCAGCACGACGCAAAGGAAAAGGAGCAGGACAAATATTACCCGACTCGCCGCCACCGCGGAACCGCCTTGAGCGTAATAGCCGAACGCCAGCCAGGCGATCAGCAGCAAGAACGTGATGTGAATCCGTAATTGGATGCCGGCGACGCGAAAGACTGGGAGAGACCAGCTCATCTAGGTCCAATTTGCCCTGCTATTCAATCGCACGCCAGTGTCGATTAGGCAGTGACTCGTCTTTTGTCATTCCGAGCGAAGTCGACGAATCTCTCATGTTATGTGGGTGAGCAGTAAGAGATGTCTCGACTGCGCTCGACATGACAAACGAAAATTAAACTTGCGATGGAAATCTTCGACGTTGCAATTGTAGGCGGGGGCCCGGCGGGATCGAGCTGTGCCGCGTTTTGTGCGCTGGCCGGTCTGCGCACGCTTGTTATTGAGCGGGAAAAATTTCCCCGGGAAAAAGTGTGCGGGGATTGTCTGAATCCGTCATGCTGGGCGGTGCTGGAACATCTTGGTGTCGCGCAGCGCGTCCGGGATTTGCCGCATTCCAAGCTGGAATCGGTCGAGTTTATCGCGGTCGACGGCCATAAAGTCGTTGTCGATCTTCCAATCGGCGACAATTGCGAAGTATCGGTGAAACGCAGCCTTTTCGACGACCTTCTGCTAACGCGTGCCCGCGACCTCGGCGCGCATGTCCACGAGGGCACAACGGTCACGGCATTGGCCAACAGCAATGGCAAGAAGATCTGTAGCCACGGGCCTGTGGCCCGTCCCGACCTCGACGCCCCACAGGGACGTGGCTACAGCTGCGCCTGGAACATCGAGACCGACGGCGGAGAGACTTTCGTCGCGCGGATTTTGATCGGTGCAGACGGACGCAACTCCACGGTCGCGCGCTTGCGCAATTTGCTGCCACGCCCCGCGCGCGAACGCGTGGCGCTGCAAGCGCACATCCCGCTGCCGCGAAATTTTGGAAGACGCATCATCCTGCAATTTCTTCGAGAGGGTTACTCCGGCCAGGCTCCGGTGAATGAAACGCAGCTAAATCTTTGCCTCGTGGGCACACCTCCAACGATTTCCAGATTGCGCAAATGGGCGGAGCACCATTTTGAAATCACACCCGATCAATCTTGGCGCACGATCACGCCGCTTACGCGGTCGCCCGTTCCTTACGCACGCGAAAATCTTCTCTTCATCGGCGACGCCGCCCGCGTGGTGGAGCCATTTACCGGGGAAGGAATTTACTATGCCCTACGCTCGGGAGAACTGGCAGCAGACGCGGTCACGAAAATCGTTCGGGGCAAAGATCGACAATCAGCTTTGCGCGAATTCACTCGCGCTTGCGCCCAAATGTATCGGGGAAGACTCTGGATCAACCGGCTGGCGCGCGGTGCGGTGTTGTGGCCACGCGTCGGATCCTTGTTTGTTCGCGCTGCGCGAATCGAACCAGCGATTTTGCAGCTTCTTACCGCGAAAATCGTTTCGCGACAGTTGTAGCCACGGTCCTGTGGGCCGTCCAGGATAGACATGCTGCAGGCACGTGGCTACAGCGATTGGCGACATGCTTTTAACGTGTTCGCCATCAACATTGCGATGGTCATCGGCCCGACGCCGCCAGGGACCGGGGTGATCGCGCTGGCTTTTTTTGACACTTCGTCAAATGCGACATCGCCAACCAGACGATAACCGCGCGTGCTTCCCGCGTCTTCCACGCGATTAATGCCTACATCGATGACGACGGCGCCTTCGCGCACCTGATCGGCTTTGACAAATTCCGCGCGACCAATTGCCGCCACAACAATATCCGCTGAGCGAATAATCTCCGCGAGGTCGCGACTGCGCGAATGCACAACCGTGACTGTAGCGTTCCCATTTTGATTTTTCTGCATGAGAAGGAGAGCCAGCGGTTTGCCCACGATCATGCTGCGGCCAAGAACCACGACGTGCGCGCCGCCAATTTCGACTTTGGTTTCAGTAAGCAAGCGTTGCACCCCAAGCGGCGTGCACGGGACAAAGCCGCTCGGATCGTCGAGCACGAGCTTTGCAACGTTTTCCGGGTGAAATCCGTCCACATCCTTGCGCGGGTCGAGCGCACGCACGATCGCTGCTTCGTCGATGTGCTCGGGCGGCGGGGATTGAACCAGGATCCCATGCATGCTCGGGTCGCGATTGAGCTCTTTGACGCGACCGAGAAGCTCCGTCTGTGTGGTGGCTGCTGGCAGCTCCAGTTTCACTGAGTGCAGCCCAAGCTCGCGACACATTTTGTCTTTCGAACGCACATAGGCGCGCGAAGCTGGATTGTCTCCAACGAGCACGACGGCAAGGCCCGGAGTAACGCCTTTTGCCTTTAGTTCTGCAATTTCACGGCGAAGGTCGACATACACTTTTTCCGCGATTGCCCGGCCATCGATCAATTTCGCCATAGTGAAGGAGGCAATCCTGCCTGCGAGCCGGTTAGGTGCAAGCGAGCATTGAGTCGCAGACAGGATTGTCTGCGTCACTTCTCAGCGCATTTCAACCAGCGCCATCATGGCGTCCTGCAAAGCCAGACGTTCAGATTCAAATTCCTCCGGTGTGCCGGTCGGTTTGACCCGGTGCGGCTCGTCAATCAGCACTCGTACTTTGGCAAAAGGTCGCGGCACGATGAATCCGTCCCAACTTCCCAGCCGCCAGCAGCGCGAATATTCCAGATTCATCGGCAATACCGCAGCGCCCGATCTCTGTGCTAGAAAAATAATGCCTGGACCAAGTTCGTAAACTGGACCACGGGGACCATCCGGAGTGATTACCACATCGCGGGCCGAAGCAAGCACCTCTGTGAGCTGAAGAATTGCGCTCGCACCCAAGCGCGAGCTGGAGCCGCGAATCACATCGTAGCCAAAACATTTAACGCCATCGGCAAGCAAATCGCCATCGCGGCTGGCACTGATCAATGCGGCGCCATCGCGTTGCGGAAAGAAACGCCGCACGACAAATGGGAAAATCAGTAATCGATTGTGCCAGAGCGCACCGATGTAATTTTCCGTAACCGGTCTGCCGACGACACCTGCACGGTCGTCGATTTCATAACGCAGCGTGCGGGCCCAAAGCTGCAGCAAGCGAAATCCAAACGCGATCAACCATCGCGCAAGCCATCCTTCGATCTTCAACTTTTCTTGAGTTTCGCCGAAGCGCTCTTCTCTCCCCAACGATATGCTCGGGGATTGGGCAACCCAATTTGGTCAAGAATGCGCCAGACGACAGTGTCCACAATAGCAGTTACCGAACCAGGACGGCTGTAGAACGATGGAATAGCCGGAAGCACAATCGCTCCGGCTTCGAGCAGCGTGACCACATTCCGCGCGTGAATCAAATTCCACGGTGTCTCCCGGGGCACGAGAATTAACTTCCGCCGTTCCTTCAAGAAAACATCGGCTGCTCGCAAGAGCGCGCTGTCGCTGGAACCGGAAGCGATTCGGCCCAGCGTTGCCATCGAGCAGGGCACAATCACCATCCCGTCAAAACGCGCTGAGCCGCTCACGAAGGGCACATTCAACTCATTTTCAGAATGCTGCGAAACATTCGGAGGAATCTTAAAATCATCGAGCTCCTGCTTCGCAACCTGACCTGCGTGCGCGCTCATGACGAGGTGGATCTCATGCGCGGCGCAATCAATCTGTTCGAGCAACCTTTGCAGATAGATACTTCCGCTGGCGCCGGTGGCGGCGATCACGATTTTCATAACGCTTAACAAATCACAACTCTCGGGAATGCTCTAGACAAACACATCGTTACGTCCATTTGTTGTCCCCAGCGCATGACAGGTTAGTCTGCTCACAATATGCCAGAGCGTTCGCGAGATTGGTTGCGGCAAGCGGAAGCGGATTTGCGCGCCGCGCGCGATTCGCGCGAATCGGAGCATTTTGAGTGGGCGGCATTCGCGTCGCATCAGGCGGCAGAGAAGGCGATCAAAGCTCTTTATCAGCATTTGCACTTGGAAGCGTGGGGACATGCATTGATACAGTTATTTGAATATTTGCCTGATGAAGCTCGTCCCCGGTCGGAATTGATCGATCGGGCTCGAGAGCTGGACAAACATTACATTCCCACCCGTTATCCGATTGGTTTCGAACGAGGCGCGCCAGTGGATTATTACACACGGGGCGAAGCAGACAGGGCAATCGAAAACGCGGAGGTAATCCTTGAGTTCTGTAAAAATATTCTCGGTTGATGTGGGGGCGATACGCCGCGGGATGGACGAGTACGCGCGCAAGCTGCTGGATACTCGCTCGGAAGTGGAGGAGGTAATCGTCTTTGGATCTTTCGAAAACGATACCTACGCGCCGGGCAGCGATCTTGATGTGTTTATCGTGTTAGGCGAAGCGGACGACTCGCCGCGCGACCGCATTGCGCGATTCTTGCCTGACAAATCACTCGGTGTGCCGGTGGATGTTTTCCCTTTTACGCGCGCAGAAATGGAAGAGCGTCGCGACTCACCGCTGCTCGGGGCGGTGCGAAAAAGCAATTGGCGATATCGGCGCTAACGCCGATCGGATCTTACCATTTTCCCGGCGCAAGCTGGAAGGTTGCGCTACATTCAGGGAACTAGTTGCGCACTATGGTAACCCCCACTCGACTTTCCTACGGGGTACTCGCCCTCACAATTGCTCTAGCGGGACTTTTACATCTGGCAGCACCGCTGCTGGTTGTTTTGTTCTCTTATTTTGCTTTACGGCAGCTGTACTATCTGACGAAAAGAAAATGGCTCGCTCTCATCCTGTTTGGCATCGTTGTGGCCGGGATTGCCGCGGCAGCGGTCTACTTTACTCGCGCTGCCATCCTTGCGTTGCCGGATGTGGCTGATACTTCCATTCCCTCGGCCAGTGCCTGGGCTCAGAAGCGGCAGATCGAATTGCCATTTAGTGACTTTGAAAGTCTCAGACAAGTGGTAACCGACGCGCTTGGACAGGAAGCGCATTACCTGCGGAACGTGGCCAATTTTGCCAGGAGCGCCGCGGCGGTGCTGGCCTTTAGCGTGCTCGGAATCGTCGCGGCCGGTAGCCTTTTTTTGAAAACTGGCCTCGACCCTCATCGGGGGACCCATCGGGTGAAAAATAACCTCTATTCTATTTGCTGTGATGAAGTTTCGACGCGATTCCGCGATTTCTACCGCAGCTTCGCGACTGTCATGGGAGCGCAGATTATGATCTCGCTGATCAATACGCTATTGACCGCAATCTTCCTGCTCGCGGTGCACCTGCCGCACGCGCCACTGCTTATTGCCGTCACCTTCCTTTGCGGTCTTGTGCCGATTGTCGGCAACCTCGTTAGCAACACGGTCATTGTCTTCGTCGCTTTAACGGTGTCCCCGAAGATGGCGATTTCGGCCCTTGTGTTTCTGGTTCTAATCCACAAGCTGGAATATTTTCTAAACAGCAAGATCATCGGCGACCGAATACGGAATCCCGTTTGGCTGACGCTGATCGCGCTCATCATTGGCGAACAACTAATGGGTATCCCAGGGCTCATCCTCGCGCCAGTGGTGCTAAACTATTTGCGGGTGGAGATGTTGACAGTGGAAGTGTCGGCTCCGGCGGCGCCGGCGCCGGAAATGGTTGAATCGTTGAATCGTTGAATCGACGAAGAGCTTTTCGGTTGTACGATTAAACGTTTTAATCGGTTAACCCGATCTACTTCGTGAAAGCCGGCTTTCTTGAGAAACTAATCGAGCGACTCGGGCGCATCGGGCCGGAAGACGTGCAGAATTATTTTCTGCGTCTGGCGCAGGAAAAAGGTTTCCTGGAAACGGTTTTCAACGCCATCCAGGAAGGGATCATCGTGACCGATTCCAAAGGCCGGATCACTTATCTCAATGACGCAGCTTGCGGACTGTTTGGACTGGAGGCGGCGGAGGCAATCGGCAAACCGCTCGATGAACGCGTTCGAGGTTTGGATTGGGAATCACTTACGAAAAGCCCCGGACCTGTCAGTCATGACATGGAAATTTTCTATCCGCAAAATCGCTTCATCAATTTTTATATCGTGCCGCTGGTGATGGAATCACGGAATTCTGTAGCCGGAATCAGTGATTCCGACCGACCGGGATCGCCGATCCCGGCTACAGCCGAGGTAGTTGGCCACGTCATGATCCTGCGAGATATCACTAAGAGCCGGCGCACAGCCCAGCAAACTATTGAGTCGGAACGTTTGAATGCGCTGACCTTGCTCGCAGCAGGCGTGGCGCATGAAATCGGAAATCCACTCAACTCGCTGCACATTCATTTGCAATTGATGGAGCGCAGCGTCCAAAAGCTGCACGGCGAAGCGAAGGCGGAACTTCAACAATCGATTGATATCGCACGTTCAGAAGTCAACCGACTGGATTCGATTGTGACCCAATTTCTTCGGGCAATCCGGCCATCGCGGCCACAGCTCCATCCGGAGAGCCTAAACACGATAATCGAGGAGGCAGTGCGCTTTTTCACGCCCGAAATTCAAGACCGTGACATTGTCGTCGAACAAGAACTGCGCTCTGATCTGCCCTTGCTTCAGCTTGATCGCGATCAGATGAAGCAAACGTTTTACAACGTGATCAAAAATAGCCTCGAAGCCACGAAGCGCCACGGCACTTTGCACATCCGCACTGACATGGACGACACCAATGTAATCGTGAGCTTCGTTGATACCGGCAGTGGTATGTCGGCGGGAAACTTGAGTCGCGTTTTCGAGCCTTATTTCACAACGAAGCCGTCCGGCAGCGGTCTTGGATTGTTAATTGTGCGCCGCATTGTGCGTGAGCATGGCGGCGAACTCTCCATCGAGAGTAACGAAGGCGAAGGTCTCACGCTTACGATTCGATTGCCGTACATCGAGAAGCGAATCCGAATGCTGGAAGCAGGCGAAAGCAAACCAGAGGGATGAAGCCAGATACGAACGATCCGCGCCTTGTCATTCCTTCGTCATTCCGAGTTGCGTAAAGAGAAACGCGTAGATGTCGGCCAATTGTTTAACTCGCTCGCTTAAGGCTGTGCCCTGGCCGTGGCCTGCGCTCGAGCTCGTCCGCAATAGAATTGGGTTCTCAGATTTGTTGGCTTCATCCAGGCGCGCAGTCATCTTGCGTGAGTGATACGGCGCAACCCGCCCGTCGTTGACGCCGGTCATCATCAGGACCGAAGGATATTTAGTTCCATCGACAACGTGATGATACGGGGAATAGGCGTAAAGCGCTTTGAATTGATCCGGATCTTTCACCGTGCCGAACTCGGTCACATTGAACGCGCCGTTCGGCGCCAATTCGACTCGGAGCATGTCGTAAATGCCGACCGAGGA
>JBGPNR010000027.1:0-11747 GCA_041487635.1 Candidatus Udaeobacter sp.
GCACCGGCAAGCGCCCGATGAATTCCGGCTCGAAACCGTACTCGATGAAATCCTGCGTCGTCACATGCTGGAACAATTCGTTGTCCATCACTTGAACCGGCTCGGCCCGAAATCCGATCTGTCCCTGCCGCACACGCCGCGCCACCTGCTCTTTCAATTTCTCAAAAGCGCCGCTTACTACGAAGAGAATGTGCCGGGTGTTGATCGTCTCGCGTTTTGCCTTGCCGCGTCTTTGAAATTCGAATGCGGCCTGTAGCTGCGCCTGTAGATCGTTCATACTGCGGACCGGTACTTCTGTTTCCTCCATGAGCTTCAACAGCGTCGTTTGCACGCCGCGTCCGCTCACATCGCGACCGATCAAATTTCCAGCCGCGGCGATCTTGTCGATCTCATCGATATAAATGATTCCGAATTGCGCCAGGTCCACATCGCCATCGGCTTTGTGCACCAGTTCGCGCACCAAATCTTCCACATCGCCACCGACATAACCCGTTTCGCTGAACTTTGTCGCGTCCGCCTTTACAAAGGGCACTTTGATTAGATCGGCGATGTGTTTGATCAGATATGTTTTGCCGACTCCAGTCGGCCCGACCAGGATCACGTTTTGCTTAATGTATTCGATCTCCTCCGCCCGCCTGGCATCTTCCTTCTCAAGCTGGCGTAGATAATTGGCATGGTTGTAGTGATCGCAAACGGCGATCGCGAGGACCTTCTTAGCCTCCTCCTGCTTTATGACAAACCGATCGAGATGCGTTTTAATGTCGCGAGGCAGGAGATTGAATTCGAATTCCTTGTGGTCGACCCTTTCCGGTTTTTCATCCTCTTCTGCTGTCGCCGGCTCCGGCTCGGCGAAGGTCGCAACCGAAACCCGATCGCCGAAGTTTTGTTTCATGAACTCCGTAATCTTGGTCTTCAGCTCTTCCGGTGAAGGAAATGGTGGTGGCGGTGGCGGGTTTTGTTGTGCCATGTGCAGAAAAACATCGTGCCAAAGAGCCTCTGTGGCAACGATTCGTCTAAGATCTGACTCTCAGGCGCGAGATTCGTTCATCCCCGGTTGTTTCTTCTTCCTGCGCCTACTCTTGCTCTAATCTAGTCCCGAAACCTTGAAAGATTCGACGCCTATCGAGTTTGTCGTCTCGGCCAACGACGCCAGGTTGCGGCTTGATCAATTTCTGGCCAAGCGGCTTCCGGAATATTCGCGGTCGCGCCTTCAGCAGTTGATCCGCACCGGGTTCGTTCGGCTCAACGAGCAAACCACCCGGCCACGGCAAATTGTTCGGAGCGGCGATAAAATTAATCTCATCGAGCCGCCGCTGGAGAAGATCGAGACACTCCCGGAGCCGATTCCACTCGACGTTCTATTCGAAGACGACGATCTCATCGTCATTAACAAACCGGCCGGGCTCACCGTTCACCCAGGTGCCGGCCAGCGCGAACACACTCTGGTCAATGCGTTGCTCAGCCACTGCACGACGTTATCGGGGATCGGTGGAAAAGAGCGGCCCGGGATCGTTCATCGGCTTGATAAAGAAACAAGCGGCTGTCTGGTGGTAGCTAAGAACGACGTTGCGCATCGGGAATTATCCAGACAGTTCGCCGCGCGCACAGTGGAAAAGATTTATCTCGCGCTGATCGCCGGAAAACTGCGCAAAGCGGCTGGGATAATCGACGAGAAAATCGGCCGACATCCGGTCCGTCGCCAACGAATGCAGGTGACTTCCCTCCGTGGCCGGACAGCCAAAACCGAGTATCGCGCCATTCGCTCAAGCGATCAGGCAACGCTAGTCGAATGCCGTCTGCATAGCGGACGCACTCATCAAATCCGCGTGCATCTTCATCATCTCGGCCATCCCGTTCTCGGCGATAAAATCTATGCGCAGCGATTTGCAGAAAATTTCCCACGCCAAATGTTGCATGCGTGGAGACTTGGGTTCAGGCATCCCCGGACAGGTGAACGAAAAACCTTTGAAGCGCCGTTGCCCTTGGATTTCGCGACCGCGATAAAGCTGACAATCGAATCTCAACAAGTATGAAAGCAATCTGGGGAGCATCCCGCGATTGCGGGACCAGCCTGTATCCCCTCGGCTGCCAACCGATGGCGACGCGAAGCGTCGTTGCAATCGCGCCGACGACAATTGACATGAAACAAGGCGGTGATTAGCCTCGCAGTCATGTTGCGCTGCGCCGGCCGAATCGCCACGATCAGTGCGCTTTGTTTATCGATTGGTTTGCATTGGATCGCTTTGCAATCGCTCGCGTGGACTACAATGGTGATTGAGTACTCCAAGCGCGCGCCGTTGTGTCAGGCGATTGCTCAAACGTTCGATGGCGCACATCCCTGCTCGCTTTGTAACGTGGTCAGCAAAAGCAAGAATTCGGAGAAGAAACAGGATTTGCGGTCATCGTCACCGAAGATCGATATGATCTGTGCACCTCTTGCGAATCGAATTACGCATCCGTTCGTTCCGTTCGAATACGCAATACGTGATTGCTTCTCGTTTGAACTGGGACATTCGCCGCCCGTTCCGCCACCGCGCTCGCCTTTTTTCTTAGTTCGCGCTTGAGTCGGCTACGCCGTGCGTGTGCACGGTCCGCAGCTTTCCCTTTCGCAACCCGGGGAATCGCCACGCCCTGGAGCCGGCGCTTTCCCATCACACTGGAGGAGTATTTATCAAACGATTGTCTCTACTTCTTTCGCTCGTTTGCGCGGTGTGCGAGCTCGGCGTGACGAGCCGTGCGTACGGCCATGGTTTCGCCGGCGCGCGATTTTTCCCGGCGACGCTTTCGACGGACGATCCGTTTGTCTCCGATGAACTTTCACTTCCAACAGTCAGCACGATTCGAACGCCGGATGACGGCGGCACGCGCGAGACCGATATTTCTGTGGACATCGCCAAACGCATTACGCCGCACTTTGGCATTGAAATCGGCGAGACCCTGAACGTGCTGAATCCACACGAAGGACGCGCAACGAATGGCTTCGGCAATCTGGAACTGGGCGGAAAATATCAGCTCCTGAACAATGGCCCCCACGAAACGATTGTCTCCGTCGGGCTCGGTGTCGAAATTGGCGGCACCGGCTCAACCTCGATTGGAGCGGACTCATTCAGTACATGGGCGCCGGGGATTTTTTTCGGTAAAGGATTCGGCGATTTACCCGAGGCTTTGCGGTTTTTAAAGCCGCTCGCGCTCACCGGCGTAGCAGGCATCGCCATTCCAACGAGCGCGAGCACACGCAGTATCACGGTCAATGATCAAACCGGTGAACGCGACATTGAGATCGAGCGACATCCTGACGTACTAGAGTGGGGTTTTGCGCTGGAGTACAGCGTGATTTATCTCCAGTCGCAGGTGCAGGACATGCATTTGCCAGCGCCGGTCGATCGATTGATTCCGCTCGTGGAGTTCGCAATGGAAACTCCGCTAAACCGCGGCGCAGGCGGTCCAACCACAGGCACAGTCAATCCGGGTGTGATCTGGGCGGGAAAATATTTTCAGGTTGGGGTGGAGGCGGTGGTTCCGATCAACGAACACACAGGAAATAACGTCGGCGTGATCGCACAACTGCATTTCTTTCTGGACGATCTTTTCCCACACACGATCGGCCGGCCACTATTCGGAGGAAACAAATGAACTGGCTTTGTCGCATCCTTTTCTTTTGTCTTGTGGTACTTCTGTCAGCTTCGCGAGTCAGCGCGCATGCTTTTTTGGAGCACTCCGATCCATCTGTCGGAAGCAAAGTGCATTCTGTGCCAGCGGCCGTGCGGATTTGGTTTACCGAAGCAATCGAACCTCGGTTTAGCAGTATCCAAGTTTTCGATGCGACCGGAAAACAGGTCGACAAAAAAGACACGCACTCGGATCCCTCTAATCGTTCGCTTCTCCAAGTCTCATTGCCGCGGCTCGGACCGGGAAGCTACAAGGTGGTCTGGCGCATTGTGTCGGTGGATACGCATCGGACCAACGGCGATTTCACGTTTCAGATTCTCCCGTAAAGCGCAGGGCTAACGCATAAAGGCTGGAACATGTTGCTAGTTATCACGCGCGCTGTGCACATCGGCGCGTGCATGATTCTCCTGTCGTTGTTCGCATTTAAAATACTCGTCGCAAGACCTGCGTTGAGGGAGGCTGACCGAAGTGCTTCGCCGCACATGGAAGTGCTGCGCGAGCAGTTTCGATTGCTGGTGGTGTGGAGTGGTTTTGCCGCGATCGCTTCCGGCATTGTGTGGTTTTGGATCGTCCTCGCACGAATGACCGGCGGTAGTTTGCGGGAGATGCCAAGAATCGATTCGATTGGCGTAGCGATTACTCAAACACAGTTCGGACGGCTGTGGACATGGCGCCTCGGTCTAATGCTTCTGTTTACAATCGCGAACTTATTTGCACGACGGAAATGCCGGACCTTTCTGTGGAGTTCACGCGCTTGGCAATATGCTGGGCTGATCATTGCGACAACGCTTCTTGCGTCCATTACCTGGGCCGGGCACGCGGGAGCGACGATTGGAGCTGAGCGCCCGATCCATCTCACCGTTGATTCGGCGCATCTTATCGCCGCCGGTCTCTGGCCAGGAGGTCTCCTGCCACTGACATTGGTTCTGCTCCAAGCATGCAGATCAAGTGAGCTGTCACTGCTGCTTGCCGCCGGTGCAATTACTCGTCGATTTTCTGCTTTGAGCCTGCTCGTTGTGGCCGCGCTCACGGCAACCGGGCTGACGAACAGTTATTTTCTCGTTGGCAGCTTGCGCGCACTCGTCACTACCGGATACGGACGTCTGCTTATGCTGAAGGTGTTGCTGTTTGTTATCATGATCGGTTTTGGCGCGTGCAATCTTCTGCGCTTCAAGCCACAGCTTGCTCTCGCGAATGAACAGAATGCGAAGCAACGCGACGCTCTTCGCAAATTAATGCGCAACGTCATTGCCGAACTCTGCATCGGAACGCTTATCGTGCTCATTGTCGGCGCATTGGGATCCACTCCCCCGCCGCGCCATCGCATGTAATGAATTTAGTTCTTATTGATCCACGGCTTGAGGCTATGGTTCGCGCTGCCACGGCAGTCTGCCTTCGATTTCCAACTGGAGTGACAAGCTGAGGAACGTGCGGATTAACACGATCAACCCCAGGACAGCCACGTTTTGCATCGTCGGCGCGACAACCACAGTTCGGATCAGGTCACCGGCGATGAGAAATTCCAAGCCGAGCAAAATCGCGCGCCCCACATCCTGGCGGTAAAGCGAATAGTAATTGCCAGTGCTATGGGCACGGCGAACTGCCAGCCGCGCTGTGGCAACCAACGCACCACCCGCAACAATAAACACACCCACGCCATCAATGGTTGTGCCGACGAGGTCCATGATCCGCCGAAAAGATTCCATCGCTGCCCTTATTGCCGGAAAGCGCGCCCATTTTCAATGCTGTTTGTGAACAGTTAGCAGAAATCTGCCTGGTGGATCGGCTTCTCCGAAGGCGATGCCACATCTATCGCCAAAGGCGCAAACATTAGGCGACATAGTCGCGTTAATTTGCCAACGCGTTGAGGACAACGCGTTCCACCTTCGTTCGGTTACCCTTCGAGAACGACACAGGCGACCGCGTGATGTTCAATATGGCTGAGCGTGATTAGCGCACAGGTTAGACACGCATTGCACGAATTGCCACAAATCAGCCTCGGAAATTGCATCCGAATTCGTGTGAATTCGTGAAATTCGTGTCTAAAGGGGGGACTCCGAAACAAAGAGAAGTCCCAAGAAAGAACCTTGACACTATCGCGGCAATTTCGTGTGATGCTCCCGTTTTTCGGAAGAACCTCTTGCGTCCTTGAAATGATTGCGCCTTTACAGGTGGGACGGAGGCGTGTGGCGCGCAGGCGCGCGCTCGCAACAGTTGAGCTATGGGTCGGCGACTGCAGTCATCTCACGCAGTTTATCAACAATGGAGATCAACTATAAAAACACCTGTGAAAATACTTGGATTGATTCGGATCATCGTAGCCGCGGCTGCGACGGCTGCGGCTTTAGTCACGCTTGGGGTTTACTCCACTGTGGGCATTCCGGCATAGGAATTAGAGGAGATCCGTATGCCTGTGTCCACGCGAATCTACGCCAGTTGTGCGCTGGCTTTCGGCGGTCAGCCCGCTGTCGACGACCTAAAGGCGTCGGGGTATTCGACCGTCCTCGTCTGGTCGGTGCATGTCGACGCCTACGGCAGCCTTTACCTAAACGATACCCTTTTCGTGTTCCGAGGCGCCTATAAGGAGACGCAGCCGATGGATCTTCCCGCCCGCTTGGCTCAGCTACGGACCGCTGGCGTGGAAGTCTTGTTTTCGGTCGGTGCCGGGGAGACTTCGGATTTCACCAACATCGGCAAGCTCTTGCATGGTGGAGTGCCGGGCCCGGGCAACCCGCTCTATGACAACTTCAACGCCCTGAGGTGCGCGATGCTCGGCGCTGGAGGCGACATCGACGGGATCGATCTCGACAACGAAGACAACGTCGACCCCAGTGTTATGGTCAACTTCGGCCGGATGCTTCACGACATCGGTTATCCGCACGTCACGCTCTGCCCGTACGACGACCTCCCGGTGTGGACGGACACGCTCACCCAGCTGAACAAAAGTCCCGGCGTGGGCTTTGTCAACGCCGTCCACCTACAATGCTATTCGGGCGGTAGCGGCAACGCCAAGAAGGTGCAGTCATGGCAGAATATGATCACGAAGACGGGCTCGGCCAGCCGATGCTTGCTAATTCCGGGACTCGCGACCATGCAGCCCAATGACGGTCCTTGGTGGTACAACGGCAGCCCAGGCAAGAGCGTGGGCACAAGGTCAGGTGTCGCCATGGACGGCCGGGCGGACTGGTCGAGGTACCTGCGCACTGAGTACTATCTCGATGAGCGCGCCGCGCTCCAGGGTGCCCAGAGTTATCGCAGCGCGACGTTCTTCTTTTACTGCCACGACCTAGTTGATCTCGGCCCGGGCAAGCGGTTCCAAGCCGGCGATGCGGTGTTCTTTTCAGGCGAACCCTCGTGGTGCCGTGCTCCTCAGTGCGCCGCCTTCTCGCTGAGCCTCGGGTGTCAGGACAGCTACAATCCTGATAACTTGGGCGCCTGCCCGTCGGACCTTCAGCGACAGTTCAAGACGTGGAGCGCCGTGAAGCCGCGTTTGCAAGGTGGCTTCATCTGGTTCTACGACTCCGTGGTCCAGTGTCTCCTGTCAGGCTGCTGCAGCGGCACTGAACCGAAGCCGGTCACTACGGCTGGGGCGTACCGCGACGCCATCGTGAACGGACTGTCGCCGAGCGGCCGAGGGTCGCGTCCATTATCGAAACGCCGACATCGGTAGGATGAAGGACTAGTTGCGGCAGCGAGCCAGGCCGCGTAAATCACCGCCGGTCGGCTTTTCGCGAATGCCGCATCGCGCGAGCCCATCGCCTTGCCGATGGTATTGGATGGCACTCAAATATTTTTCGACCCACAGCCGTGAGGCTCAGGGCACCAACCGCGGTGTGCGCAACTGACAATCCGGCCATGTCGCCGAGTCGGGCGCGTTCAGCGGGCTCATCGGTGCCGGAAAGGGCGCCGCCGGATCGGGCACACCGATGCGCTTGTTCACCCAGTTCGTCTGGTACGCCCACGCGGGCAGCGGCGCGGCCCTTGGCGTGCACGACCAGTTGTTGAAGTGGAGGTTTACGAGATAGAAGTTTCGCTTCAGCTTCCGGAGCACCTCGACAATCTTCGGATCGTTGAAGCCGTGCATCTCCATGGCGACCTGCGGAATCGAGGCGAGCAGCTCGTCGGGGGCTGCGAGCAGCGAATCCCATTCCCCACCCTCAATGTCCATTTTGACGATCAGGCGCCGGCCGGTGTCGCCGTTCCTCCTCATCTGGTTTTCCAACGTATCGAAGAAACGCGATTCCCGGTAGCCGGTCCGATCGCCGACGCATTCGTTGTGAAACACGAACGCGCCGCCGTTGCAGGTTGGCCGCGCGGGATCAAAACAGTCGTACTGATGCACCGTGACGTGATACCTCCGCGACACCTCGCATCCCCAATCGTCGTTCGTGCCAACACCATACGAGTACGCTGCATCGAGCGGCTCAATCAGATTCTCGCACATCAGGTATCCGCCATCATTGGCGCTGCCGAACCGCTTTAACGTACAATTCTTCAAGGCGACCGGCTGAAGCTCTGCAAGAATCGCCTCGCGCAGCCTGCGCGCCGCGGCGCGGCGCACGAAATCGCCAATCAAGACAGCGGCCGCTGCTACGAGAGCGATGATCACAAACGCCATGCGGATAGAAGATCGTCGCAGCAGTCGCGAAACGAGAAAACGATGCTGATTTACGAAAGGACTCAAAAAGGGAACGGAGGTTTGCTGATTATCCCGGCTGAGAGGTTGCACCTTCGAGGACAACAGATGCCATCGCGTGATGCTCGGTGTGACTAAGCGTGATTAGCGCGGAAGTGACACCGCGCCTTGCCGCCAGCTCTTCGGCAGGTCCCGAAAAAACCAGAAACGGTTCGCCGCTCTCTTTTTTTCTAATGTCGATGTTACGCCAGCCCATCGCTTTGCCGATACCTGTGCCGAACGCTTTGGAAACAGCTTCTTTTGCAGCGAAACGCGCCGCCAGATGGCGCGCCGGGAATTTCATCGACATCGAATATTCAATCTCGCCATCTGTAAAAACCCGACGCAGAAAACGATCTCCGAACCGATCGATGGAGCGCTGAATGCGTCCGCACTCGACAAAATCGACACCGATGCCTAGGACACTCATAAACCTATTGAATTCGCAATCAATACCCAGCACACGCGAAAGCGACGCGAGGACGCGCTCGCACTCCAAAAGCTTCGCAAAACCGATATCTCGTCTTCGCATTTCGCGCGAAGCGCCTTTGGAGTGCGGGGCGTCTTCGCACCGCTTTCATTGCTGGAACGCACCTCATCCGGGATAATTTGCCATCGCGGCGAGCATTTCTTTTACAGCGGTTTCCAGTCCGACCCACATTGCGCGCGAAATGATGGAGTGGCCAATGTTCAGTTCCGTCAGGCACGCAACCTGGTTAATGAGCGCAATATTTTTGTAATTGATGCCATGGCCAGCATTGACCTGCAGATGTGACTCCGACGCTGCCTGCGCAGCCGCTCGCAACTGCTCGAGTTCTTCTTTTTGGATCTTTTCCGTAAATGCGTTGGCCAACTTGCCAGTATGCAGTTCGACCATTTCCACGCCGAGCTCGGTCGCGGCATCCACCTGTTCCAAAGTTGGATCGATAAAGAGGCTAACCCGAATGCCGGCAAGTTGCAGGCGTTTAATGGTCGGTTCCAGTTCCTTGCGTTGAGCGATGACATCAAGCCCGCCTTCGGTGGTAACTTCTTCACGCTTTTCCGGGACGAGACAGACCTCCTCCGGCTTGATGCGCAGCGCGACATCGATGATCGCCTCAGTGTTGCCCATCTCTAGATTCAGCTTGGTCATGATGCTTTGGCGCAGGCGCTCGAGGTCTCGTTCTTGAATGTGGCGGCGATCTGCGCGCAGATGCGTGACAAGCCCGGCGGCCCCGGCTCGCTCGCAAATTGAAGCCGCCAGAATCGGATCAGGCTCAGCGTTCTTTGATTCCGGCATGGTGGCATAACGCGCCTGCCGCAACGTGGCCACGTGATCGATGTTAACTCCCAAGCGCAAACCGTTCATTTGGTCGCGCAAATAGGACTCCACTCATCGCGGCTGAGCAAGTCGGAAAGGAATCAAAATCTCAAACCATTCGCTGTCATTCCGACGAAGCGAAGAATCTCGGATCACTACCAACCCGACGGTAAACAAACAACTCCAGAGATGTTTCCAGCCTTCGCACAAAGCTACGGCTTGGCAGGCGCTCCGCTCAACATGACAAGATGATGAGCAAAAGTTTGCTCGGTACGGTTGGGCTGATTCAGTATCAACGACCGCCGGGGTTCGGTGAAGGCGTAGGCTGCTGATTTGTCGATTGCTGCTCACTGCCTTGTGTCTTAATGCTATTGGACGTTCTTCTGGATTTTCGGTGAGTTGCCCTGGCAGTCCCTGTCGTCTTCTCACCTGAACCTTCGACGGTTTCCCTGGTCTTTCTGCCAACAGTTTCGGCGGTCTCCTTCGTTTTCTCTCCGACAGTTTCCGCGGCCTGCTTGGTTTTCTCACCTACGGTCTCGGCTCCTTCTTTGATTTTCTGCCCCGCTTTCTTCGCCTCATGCTTGATCTCTTGGACTGTTCCTTCCTGGCCAAACACGGCCAACGTTCCGGCGGCGAGCAAAGCGACAATCAAATTTGTTATTTTCATGATTTCCTCCTCTCGATTTGTAATCCCTATACAAAAGGAACGGATCACGCGTTGCGATCGCCCGTCTCGTCGCGCGCAGCGCAACAAGCGCGCTGGTAGATTCGGTCGAGTATCGATAATGGCACGCCGCAAACATACAGGGCTGCGATGAAGCCGTAGGCAAAAGTCAGGCGTGCGGGTCCGATTGCTTCATATCGGCGAGGGCTTACCACAATTCGCTTGTCGCTACACACCATACGACCGCAGCGGCGAAGCCGGCGGAAAAATTCCACATCTTCCATCAGAGGCACCTCTGGGAATCCGCCAACGTTAACAAATGCAGTTCGCCGACAGAACATTCCGTGATCGCCGCATCGCATTCGGAGCAGCAAGCCTGCATAATGCGCGAAAGTGTCCGTTAGCCGATACACGGGGTCTGGTGGCAGGCGAATGCGGAAGTAGCCGCCGGCGACGGTTCTGTCATCCAATATGCGGGCAATTTCAGCTAAGCATTCCTTCGGCACGTCGGCGTCTACGTGCACGAACAAAAGGACATCGCCGCTCGCGGCGCGTGCGCCGAGGTTCATTTGCGCGGCCCGATTGCGTTTGCCGATTACAACTTGGCTGCAAAATCCCCCCGCGAGATCAGGCGTTCCATCAGAGCTTCCGCCATCCGCGACAATAACTTCGGCTCCCAGCGCTCGCTCGCGGAAATGCTGAAGAAACGGGCGTATCAACGGCGCCTCATTGTAGACTGGAACGACAATGGAGAACTGCATTCGATCCAAATTGTCTTCACGACGCGTCTGTTTAGCAAAGCGAGCAGGGTTGTTTTTTTGATTAAATGCAGAAAACTATCGCTGAACCAATTACAAGAAACCAAATCCAAACGGAGGAATTCATGTGATCTCAAGACTCATCATCGCAGCGGCGCTTGCACTATTCTTTACACCGGCGGCGAACGTCAACGCCCAGGAACATCCTGAGCACCCGACAAAAGGAAAAGCCGTCGAGAAAAGAGTGAGCACAGCTGATATTTCCGCTGGCATAAAGAGCAATATCGCCGCGAAAAGCAAACAGAGTCCCGACGGAAAATTTCACGTCACCCACGAAGGTCAGGATCTGTCTCTCGATCTGACAAAAGTACACGATGATCGATTGCAGGATCTCGGCGGCGGCAAATACTTCGCATGCGTGGACATGAAAGGAACCGACGGCAAGACCTACGATATTGATTTCTTTCTGACCGGCCAGCCGGGCCAGATGAAAGTCACCGAAACGTCCGTTCACAAGATCGACGGCAAACCACTTTACAATTGGAAAGAAGAGAACGGCACGTGGCACAAAGTGCCGGCGGCCTAATCTTGCAAATGGTTTCCCAATTGGCCATGCGGCTTCTGATTCTCCCGGTATTTTTGCTGTCGATCGCAATTGCGGCTCGCGCTGCTGACAATCCA